>CANOYI010000143.1 GCA_947571515.1 uncultured Clostridium sp.
GCATAGATGATATTAACTTAGATCGAAAGAAAAAGCATGAAGTAGAATTGATTGTGGATCGATTGGTGATTCAACCAGATATTATCAGTCGTTTAACAGAATCCGTAGAAATTGCTTTAAAACATGCTGAAAAATTAGTATTAATTGATGTTGTAGGACAGAAACCAGTTTTGTATAGCTGTAACTATGCTTGCCCAGACTGTGGTTTCAGTTTTCCAGAATTAACACCAAGAATGTTTTCTTTTAATAATCCGTTTGGAGCTTGTCCAATTTGTACAGGAATTGGTTATCTCATGAAAATGGATGAAGAGTTAATCATTCCAGATAAGAACAAAACTTTATATGATGGGGTAAAAGCATTTGGAGCAAGTACCATGAAAAAAGGCGATACGATGGCAAAAATGTATTTTGAAAGTATCGCTAACTATTATGATGTATCAATCAAAAATAAAAAAATAAAAGATTTGCCAAGATGGTTTTTAGAGAAAATTTTATATGGGACAGGGGAAGAAGAAATTGATTTTGAATATTCTTCTTATGCAGGTGTTCGTAAATTCAAAGCACCTTTTGAAGGGGTATTACCAACTTTAGATAGACGCCATAGTGAAACCAAATCACAAGGCATGAGAGATTTTTATGAAATGTATATGAGTAACTCGCCATGCTATGAGTGTCATGGTGCCAGATTAAAACCAGAAATTTTAGCCATCAAAGTAGGAGATAAGAACATTAACGAATTGACAGATATGCCAATCAATCAAATCAAGAAATATTTGAATGACCTTACCTTAACCAAAACAGAAGCGATGATATCTGAATTGATTTTAAAAGAGATTGACCAAAGGCTACAATTCTTAATGGACGTAGGTTTGGAATATTTAACACTATCCAGAAATGCAGGAAGTTTGTCAGGAGGAGAAGCACAAAGAATTCGTTTGGCAACACAAATTGGTTCTGGATTAACAGGAGTATTATATATTTTAGATGAACCAAGCATCGGACTTCATCAAAGAGATAATGATAAATTATTAGCCACTCTTAAAAAGTTAAGGGATTTAGGAAATACACTTTTAGTGGTAGAACATGACGAAGATACCATGTATGCAGCAGACCAAATTATTGATATTGGTCCAGGTGCTGGAACACATGGTGGAAAAGTGATGGCACAGCGGAACAGCAGAGGAGGTAAAACAGGTAGAAGATTCGGTTACAGGTCAATATTTAAGTGGTAAAAAACAAATACCAGTACCGAAAAAAAGAAGAAAACATACCAAAACAAAAGTAATCGAAGTCCAAGAAGCAAGCGAAAACAACTTAAAAAATATCAGTGTCAAATTTCCATTAGGCGTATTTAATTGTGTGACAGGTGTTTCTGGTTCTCGGAAAATCCACTTTAGTCAATGAGGTTTTATACAAAACCGTTGCCAAAGAATTAAATGGTTCCAATGAAAAACCGGGAAAATGCAAAGGTGTAAAAGGACTACAAAATATTGATAAAATCATCAATATTGACCAATCACCAATTGGAAGAACACCACGTTCTAACCCAGCAACTTATACAGGCGTGTTTGATTTGATTCGTGATATATTTGCCAGCACAGAAGAGGCTAAAATGAGAGGTTATGCAAAAGGTAGATTTAGCTTTAATGTAGCAGGCGGAAGATGTGAAAGTTGTAATGGTGATGGCGTTCACAAGATTGAAATGCATTTCTTACCAGATATCTATGTACCATGTGAGGTATGTAAAGGAAAACGTTACAATCGTGAAACGTTAGAAGTAAAATATAAAGGAAAAAATATTGCTGATGTTTTAGATATGACAGTCGAAGAAGCTTTGACCTTTTTTGATAAAATTCCAAAAATAAAACAAAAAATGCAAACTTTATATGACGTAGGACTTGGTTATATCAAACTAGGACAACCATCCACTACGTTATCAGGAGGAGAAGCACAAAGGGTGAAATTAGCCACAGAATTATCAAAAAGAGCAACTGGTAAAACCTTGTATATTTTAGATGAACCAACGACAGGACTTCACATTGCAGATGTCCACAAATTAGTTGATATCTTGCAAAGATTAGTAGACACAGGCAATACCATTATTGTAATTGAACATAATTTGGACTTGATTAAAACTTCTGACCATATTATTGATTTAGGTCCAGAAGGTGGCGACAATGGTGGAGAAGTGGTTGCAGTTCGGTACACCAGAACAAATTTGTACAAATGAGAGAAGCCATACAGGTAGGTTTTTGAAGAAATATTTGTCATAAATTTTAGAAGAATTGTTTTAATATTGAAACATTAACAATTCTTCTTTTATTATAGAAAAGTTTTATTAATATATACCCATTTAGGTTTGTTTTTTTTATAGAAGAAACCTGACTACCTAGGTAGTCAGGTTAGAGTAAATCATAAAACTGTCATACAATTTCAATTATGAATTTTCATCTTGCTCAATTGTATTAAAATTAACATATGATGAGAAAATGAAAAGAAAAGACCAAATATCTACGTTGTTGCTTATACAAGCTACCAATATTCCTAAAATCATGTTGAGAAAAGGGGAAGCTTCCAATTGTTCCTTACCAAAACAAAGTAATTGGTCAGCATATGGTTGCTTACATAAGAAAGAAAGTTGAAGCAATTGATATAGTTCGATCAAATTATGATAGTTTTCTTTTAAGACATATTATTTAAGTTTCAACTTTTTCAGGAGTTTTATATTGAACTAGGACGATTTTATAATAAAAAAGCCTCAAACCGTCAATACTAAAGAAAAAAGGAGGAAAATTATGTTTAATTTTAGAACAGACTTAGCATCAGAAAGAAGAGAAATCTATCAAAAGGCAAATAAGTTAGAAGAAATTGATGGAATCGAAGCAAACCAAGAAGAAATTAATGAAAACATAAAAGTTGAGAGGGTAAAAATAACCAATGAAAATGGAGAAAAGGCGATAGGAAAGCCAGTTGGAAACTACATTACCATTGACATTAAAAAACTAAAAATTGCACAAGCAGAAGAAATACAAAAAGCGTCAGAAACCTTAACAAAAGAATTAAAGCAGATAATTGGAAACCATATAGACAGTCAAGGAGAAATCTTAGTGGTAGGGCTTGGTAATATCTATGTAACACCAGATGCATTAGGACCAAAAGTCATCAACGAAATAGAAGTGACCAGACATATCATTAACTACTTACCACAATATGTAGAAGAAGGAACAAGAATGGTAAGTGCCATATCACCAGGGGTATTAGGAACAACAGGAATTGAAACTGTTGAAATTTTAAAAGGAATTGTAGATAATATTCATCCCAAATTGGTGGTTGTGATTGATGCACTAGCTTCTCGTAGCATTGAAAGGATTAGTAGTACGGTTCAATTATCAGATACCGGAATTGTTCCAGGAGCAGGGGTTGGAAATACGAGAAGTGAAATTAGCCAAAAAACGTTAGGGGTTCCAGTCGTTGCAATTGGAATTCCAACGGTTGTAGAGACGGCTGTTTTGGTGAATGATTGCTTAGATTTGTTTATTGAAAAGTTGCAAAATGAAGCAAAATCAAATGATTATTTAAACCAATTAAAGGACGAAGATAATTATGAGGAAATAAAAGAAGCACTAATTCCAAAAGATTATAATTTGATTGTGACACCAAAGGAAATTGACGATTTGATTGAAAATATGAAGGAAATTGTAGCAGGTGGGATTAATGGTGCTATGTGAGTTTGAAGCTGATTTTTATTAAAAAGTTTATTCTATTTTTTATTTGTAACTCCCAACTGCATAACAGACTATAGCCCCATTTTTTAATAAAAATTGGGTAATAGTCTGTAACTTGTTGGTCCCCCCGATTTGTTACTACATAAAAAATAGAATAAACGTTTAGATGAAAACACAAAAAGAAATAACACAAATCGAAAAAATGTTAAAAAATGTTGCAAAAAGTATTTTGTTAGGATATAATCTATCTATAGAAAACAGAAATGAGGAGGATTATATCATGGAAGAAAAAGAAGAAAAGAAAGTAGCTGATAAAAAAGTAGTAACAGAAGAAAAGAAAGTAGCTGATAAAAAAGTAGCAACAGAAGAAAAAAAGGTAGTTGATAAAAAAGCAACAACAGAAGGAAAGAAAGAGCCAAAAAAACAAGACACGCCCAAAAATACTAAAAAGAAATTTGGGGAAATAAAGGGAAAAATTTCCAAAATTGATAACAAAATTATCATAGGTGCAGTAGCAGCAGTAGTAGTTATGATTGCTATATTGGTGTGTGTATGTGTGATGTCATCAGACTCTCCAAAGAAAGCAGTCGAAACGATGCTAAGTGATTTAAAATCAGGAAATTATGATCAAGAAATATTAGGAAATGCAATGCAAGAAGAAAGTTTGAACGAAGAAGCTCAAAAATTATTTTTTGACAAATTAGCTTGGAAAGTTCAAAATGTAAAAACAGAAGGAGATAAGGCAACAGTTGAAGTTGAAATTACAAACAAAGACTTTAAAACAATTCTTGGTAATTATATGCAAAAAGTGTTAAAAGTAGCATTTAGTGGACAAAATATCGACCAAGAAGAAATGACAAATTATTTAGTGGAAGAATTAAAAAATGAGGATGTTGAGACAGTAACTTCTAACCAATCTATTGTATTAGAGAAAAAAGACGGAAAATGGGAAGCAACAGAAGAAAACAATGATTTTGCAAATATCTTATTACCAGGATTTAATGAGGCTGTTAGTGCTTTTAATTAGAATTTAAGATGGTTAAATAAGAACAATTAATATAAAAAATGAAATAAAAAATCCCACATTTCAGAATTAAGAATGTTCTGAATGTGGGATTTTTTTATATAAATTACAAATATTACAATCTGTGCATAGACTAACTTTATTTTCGAATACTAACTGTAAGGTATTAACAAATTCATCGATATAATCATCTACGAGATGAATATAAATCTTTTTAGGTAGCAAAGTAAGCAATGAATTTAAGATATAATCATTTGACGAAAAAGAAATATCACTTAAATATTTCGCTTTAAAAATATCATCTGTTACC
>CANOYI010000144.1 GCA_947571515.1 uncultured Clostridium sp.
TTTAGGGTGTGCAAAATTTGTCGTCTATTTTACACACCCTATTTTACATTCTCCAAAAAAATTGTTATATTTAATGTTTTTATACCATTAATATAACAATTTTTTATATGATTAGAAAATTCTCTAAAATTTCCATAGTAAAAATATAGTCTATGGAAATTTTACTGTTGTTCTTTTTTATATGTGCAAAAAGAAACGTCCCTATTGCACATTATCAAACCATTTTTATCTTGATAATAATTTTTTCGTATCCCAATTTGTTTGAAACCCAAATTTCTATATAAATGAATAGCTGGGTAGTTTTCTTCCATTACTTCTAAAGTAATAGAAGCTAAATTTAGTTCTTTTGAGACATTGATTAATTGTTTTAGTAGTAGGGAACCAATTCCCTGATTTCGATGGCTCTTTTTTACTACAATGTTCATAATATCAGCTTGGTCTACCATAATTTTGATACCAGCAAAACCAACAATTTCTTGCCCTGTTTTGGCAATCCAATATTTCGAATTTTCCGCATTTAATTCTTCTTTTAATATATCATAGTTCCAAAAAGTATCAAAGTCAGATGCTAGAATGTCAGCAATTTGATTCAAATCTTCTAATGTCATAGATGTGATTTCAATGTTTTTGTTTTTTTCTTCTAATTGACGTTGTGCTTGTGGCTTTTTTAAATACAAAGGTAGTATGTCTTCAGATTTATTTTGTCGAAACTGATTCAAACCAGCTAATCCTACACAATAAGAGTTTAAAAGATTATTTTCAGAAGTTGCTAAAGTACTATTTTCGAATTTAGAAAGGATTAAGTCTTTGTGAATTTCACAACTGTCACCAACAAAAGTGATAGTAGAAGCATTAGAGCAAGTTTCTTTACAGGCATTTAAAGCGTTTGTAATGGTATTAGCGGTTGGTGGTATGATTTCTTTGTATTTGGTACTTTTTAGTTCATACAAGGCAAAGTAACAATTATCGTTTTTACAATCTATGATACTTGCAATGAAACCTTCTTTTTTTATAGAATAGGCAAGTGATTCTAAAGAGTTAGCACCAACACAAGGAATGGCTAAGCTATCATGAAAAGCCTTTATGGTTGCTATTCCAATTCGAATTCCAGTGAAAGAACCAGGACCTTTGTCACAAACTAATAAATCAATTTCTTTTAACGTTAAATTAGCTTGTTTGAAAGCTTGTTGTATCATAGGCATTAGATTTTCAGAATGGGTTCTTCCTGTGTCTTGGTCTAATTTACAAATTAGGTTGGTGTCTTCTAAAATAGAGACACCACAAATATTACTTGCTGTATCAATACTTAATATTTTCAAAATAATCCTCCCATTTCTTTAGATTAGTATCTATTTTTAAAATTCTAAGATTTTCATTGTTATCATCTTTTGAAAAATTAATATGAAGATATTCCTTTGGCAGGGCATCTTCGATTAATTCCCCCCATTCGATTAAACAAATCCCATTTTCAAAGTATTCTTCTCCACCAATTTCATAAAATTCAGAAGAATCTTCTAAACGATAGACATCAAAATGATAGATGTTAATTTCATCTTTTTGGTATTCGTTGACAATGGTAAAAGTCGGGCTAGATATTTCATTTTCTAAGTCAAAATGACTTAAAATACCTTCTACAAATTTTGTTTTACCAGAACCTAATTCGCCAGTTAAAACAATGATATCATTCTTTTTTAAATGAGTAGCTAATGATTTGGCAAAGTTTTTTGTGTCGGTTTCGTTTTTAGTAATGAATTGAAAATGGCTCATAATTACCTCCGTACAATGATTTTGTTAGATTAACGTTTATTTCTAAAATTTATTATATTTTTTATGAAGTGACAATTCGGGGGGGACCAGCAAGTTACAGTCTGTTATGAAATTACAGATTGTTAGCAGCCTAAGAGTCACAAAGAAAAAATATAATAAATTTTATAGAATCATAATATTTTATTTAAATGTGTTCACGAACTATTATAATATAAAAAAACAAAAAATTCAATGAAAAGCCTTGATAAATCACAAGGATTGTAATATAATTGTAACGAATTTGTAACAAAGAAGAAACACAAACAAGAAGGGAAGATAGAAATGTTTAAATTTGGATTGGGACAAGATATCGGTATAGATTTAGGAACAGCGACTGTAATTGCTTATGTAAAAGGAAAAGGGATTGTATTAAGAGAACCATCTGTTGTAGCAGTAGATAACAATACTGGTGAAGTATTAGCAGTAGGACAAGAAGCAAGAAGAATGCTTGGAAGAACACCAGGAAATATTATAGCAACTAGACCATTAAGAGACGGTGTTATATCTGATTATACAGTGACAGAAAAAATGCTAAAACATTTTATCAATAAAGTTTGTGGAAAATTTATTTTTGCACCAAGAATTATGATTTGTATCCCTTCACAAGTAACAGAAGTAGAGAAAAAAGCAGTTATTGATGCAGCTTCACAAGCAGGTGCTAGAAAAGTGTACTTGATTGAAGAACCAATTGCAGCGGCTATTGGAGCAGGAATTGATATATCTAAACCATGTGGAAATATGGTAGTTGATATTGGAGGAGGAACAACTGATATTGCCGTTATATCCTTAGGAGGTTCTGTTTTAAGTACATCTTTGAAAATTGCAGGAGATAAATTTGATGAAGCGATTGTAAAATATATTAAGAAAAAACATAATATTATGATTGGAGAAAGAACAGCAGAAGACTTAAAAGTAAACATTGGTTGTGTATTTCCTAAAATACAAGATACAGAAATGGATATTAGAGGAAGAGATTTAGTAAGTGGGCTTCCAAAGACAATAACAGTATATTCAAGCGAAATGTTAGAAGCTTTAACAGAGCCAGCTATGATGATAGTAGATAGTGTGCATTCGGTATTAGAAAGGACACCGCCAGAATTAGCTGCTGACATTAGTGATAAGGGAATCTACATGACAGGGGGAGGATGTTTAGTAGATGGTTTAGATAAACTTTTGCAAGAAAAAACAGGAATTCATGTCATGATTGCACAAGATACAGTGTCTTGCGTGGCATTAGGCACAGGAAAGGCTTTAGATAATTTGGATGCATTAGAAGGAAAAGCAAGAAAATAGAAAAAACTAAATAAAATAAATATTGAAAACCTTACATAATAGGAGCAAACTATTTGTGAGGTTTTCTATAGTAATAGTTACTGGTCAGCCTTATTATTTGTTTTCTCACTAAAAAATATAAGAGTAGGCTGTACAGTAACTAGTAATAACACCAAAATGTTACAGTTTTATTACAACACTAGACAAAAAATAATTAATGTGATATAAAAAAACAAAGATATTATAATAAAATAACATAATATTAAAAAAGGAAAGAGGGAATTTCAAATGAAAGAAAAAGGTATCACATTAATTGCATTAATCATTACAATTATTATTTTATTAATCTTAGCTTCAGTAGCAATTGCTATCTTAACAGGGAATAATGGATTACTAGAAAGAGTAGAAGATGCTAAAATACAAACAGAGATAGCAGAAATAAAAGAACGAATTAAAATTGATATATTAGGTGAGCAAGCAGGAAATGAGGGAAATATATCAAATGCTACTTTAAAGAAGATCTTAGAAAAGTATGGAACACTATCAGAAGAACACAAACTAATAGACAAAACATTAACAACAGCAAAAGGAAATTATGAAATAAAAGTAGCAGATATATGGAAAGGAACTACAAAAGTAGCCAATAAACCTAATATATCTGGATTTAATAAGAGTACTACATACTATGTAACATGGGATTTAACAAGTAGTCCATATCAAATAAGTGAAGGGACTAATTTAAATACGACTGCACCAAGTAACTGGTATGATTATACAGCAGGACAAAATCAATGGGCAAATGTAAAAACAACAGGAGGAGGGAATGATTGTTATTGGGTATGGATACCAAGATATGCGTATAAAGTACCAACTAAGAGTAGTACAGCAGAAAGTATAGAAATTAAGTTTTTAGATAATGTAACAAATGTGCCAATAGGAGAAAAAGAAGCAATCACAAATACAATGCCAACACCAGGAGAATGGGTAGTCCATCCAGCATTTACAAAAGAAGGAAATGGAGGATTTGGAGAACTAACAGGAATCTGGGTAGCAAAATTTGAGGCAAGTAGTAATAGTCTATCCGTAGTAGAAAATCCAACGGCCTCACAACTTGAAATTGATGGAGGTTCAGATACTGATACAGACTTAAAGGTAAGAGTAAGACCAAATGTAACAAGTTGGAGAAATATAACAGGAGGAAACATATTTACAGTATGTCAAAGTTTAACAACAAGCGGGAATTCATTAGAAGGAACAAGAAATATAGATTCACATATGATGAAAAATACAGAATGGGGAGCAGTAGCATATTTAAGTAGAAGTGTATATGGAAAAAATAGTGCAGTATGGAATAATCCATATTATAATAATACAACAAATTATTCACCAATAACAGGTCTATCAGGAAGTTCACAAGATGCAAGCCAGACTACTTTAGATAATACATATAAATACAACGAGAACGGAGGAGAAAATGCAAGTACCACAGGAAATGTATATGGTGTATATGATATGGCAGGAGGAGCATGGGAAAATGTAGCAGGAATTCTAAGCTATATGAAATCAAATAAGCCTTATTATGATTTTTCAAATATAAATACCAAATATTATGATAGTTATGAGAACTATGATAATACAAAATATGGAGATGCAGTATATGAAACATCGACTAGTACAGACGAAAAAATAATAAGTTGGGATTTTGACTACTCTACTTTTTTGCATTGGTCTCATCCGATATTTATACGTGGAGGAGCTTCTAACAATGGTAATTCCACAGGAATATTTGCATTTGTTGACGACGTAGGAGATACTAAAGTGAGTCGTAGCTTCCGTCCTTGCTTAATTAGTCCATAGTCGTGACTTTGTCAAATGATGTGACATTTACTCCTATATTTTCAAGTTTCGACTTTTGGCAATTGAGGGTTGTAATATATCATTTTTTTACACTTTGTGTGTCGCAACCTTCCTTTATTAA
>CANOYI010000145.1 GCA_947571515.1 uncultured Clostridium sp.
CTTACGCGGTATTTCAAAAATAATATATTAAGCTTTCTCACTAAAAAATATAAGAATAGGCTGAACAGTAACGTTTGTTTGAAATAAAATAAAAAAATGTTCGCAAAAAGTATTGACAATTTTTAAAATTGAAGATACAATAAAGGCGAACATTTTTTTAGGAGGTAATCATATGATAACAACACTACACATAAAAAATATAGGAATTATAGAAGATATAACCATTGACTTCAACCAAGGATTAAATGTATTAACAGGAGAAACAGGAGCAGGAAAAACGCTAATCATAGACTCTTTACAAATTATATCAGGAGGAAGATTTTCAAAAGAAATGATACGAAAAGGAGAAAATCAATCTTTTGTAGAACTATGCATGTATGAACCAGAAAATGAAAATGCCATTGATGGCAATATTATCGTTTCCAGAGAAATTAATTTAAATGGTAAAAATATGTGCAAAATCAATGGAAGAATGGTAACCGTAAATGAATTAAAAGAATTTATGCATCAATTCATTGAAATACATGGACAAAATGACAATCAAAATTTATTAGAAAACAAAATGCATTTAAACTATTTAGATGGGTTTATTGGTGAAAAAATCCTAAATCAAAAACAAAAATATAGGGAGTTATATGATAAATATTGTGAAATTAAACAGGAGTTGAAAAATAATTTTGGTGACGAAAAAGAAAGACAAAGAAAATTAGATTTATTACAATATCAAATTAAAGAGATTGAAGAAGCTAACCTAAAAATAAAAGAGGAAGATGAATTAGAAGAAAAAAGAAAAGTGATGTTAAATGCAGAAAAAATAACAGAAAATTTACAAGAAGCAGATACCTTAATTTCAGAAAATGGAATTGATAGTATTAGTATGGCAATACGAGCTTTAGAAAAAATTGAGCAAATTGATAGCAAATACGAAAAAGCCTCTAGTGAATTAAAAAATATTTATTATGAATTACAAGAATTAGCAAGAGATGTAAACAGTTATAAAAGTGACATAGATTTTAACGAAGAGGATAGAGATTTTATAGAAGAAAGATTAGATTTAATTTATGCTTTGAAAAGAAAATATGGAAATACTATAGACGAAATTTTAAAATACAAGGAAAAGATCAAAGAAGAAGTAGAACATATAGAAAATTTAGAGGAATATAATGAAAATTTAAGAAAACAACAAAAAGAAATAGAAGAACAAATGAAGTTATTAGCAGACAATATGCATGAAATAAGAATTAAAAAAGCAGAGGTATTAAGTGAAAAAATAAACCAAGAATTAAAAGAACTAGAAATGAAAAATGCTAAAATAACTGTCAAAGTAATCTATTTAGAAGATGAATATGTAAGAACTGGAAAAAACAATGTTACTTTCTATATTACAACTAACATGGGAGAAGAGGCAAAAGAATTATCTAAAATAGCATCAGGGGGAGAAATGTCAAGAACGATGCTTGCAATCAAAAAAGTATTAGCTGATACTGATCAAATGCCAGTACTTGTATTTGACGAAATCGATACAGGAATTAGTGGAAAAGCGGCAAATTCAGTAGCTCATAAATTAAAGAGAATTGCGAATAGTCATCAAGTTATGTGTATTTCACATTTACCAAACATAGCAGCTATGGCAGATTATAATTATTTTATTAGCAAAGAAGTTAATCAAGATAGAACAAAAACACAAATTAGATTATTACAAGAAAAAGAAGTGATTGAAGAAATTGCTAGAATTTCTTCTGGCGAAGTTAATGAAGTAAGCTTACAGTATGCCAATGAATTGAGAAATAAAAAGGCTTCTTAGCCAAAATTTTTGCCATTAGGGACAATCGATCCTTTTTGGCAATTTTTTTGAGACAATGAGACAATGGGGACAGGTTTGATTTGTCTCAATTTTTTTGTCGTTTTTTGTAAATACCAATTTTCGACATATTTCTATGTAATAAATGAGACAAATCAAACCTGTCCCCATTGTCTCATGCATAAACTAGAAAAAAATGGATAAAATAGGAAGGAGAAAAGTAAGAAAGGAATGTTGTGAAAAGTGAAAGATTTTTTAGAAATTGCAGATGTGCAAGCCTTAGAAATTTTAGACTCTAGAGGAAATCCAACCATTCAAGTGGAAGTTACAACAGAAGGAGGATTCAGAGGAATAGCATCTGTACCATC
Organism: uncultured Clostridium sp.; assembly: GCA_947571515.1. Taxonomy (GTDB): domain Bacteria; phylum Bacillota; class Clostridia; order TANB77; family CAG-508; genus CAG-269. The sequence continues at coordinate 2,170 of CANOYI010000145.1, forward strand.
AGGTGCTTCAACAGGAAGCTTTGAAGCAGTTGAGCTTCGAGATGGAGATAAAAGTAGATATTTTGGAAAAGGGGTTCAAAAAGCAGTAGAAAATGTGAATAAAAAAATAGCCAAAAAAATAATTGGAATGAACGTATATGAACAAAGAAAAATTGATCGAGAACTAGTAAAATTGGACGATACTCCTAATAAGTCAAACTTAGGTGCCAATAGTTTGTTAGGGGTATCATTAGCTGTAGCAAAGGCAGCAACAGAATCTTTGAATATGGAATTATACCAATATATAGGAGGAATTCAAGCAAAAGAATTGCCAGTTCCTATGATGAATATTCTAAATGGTGGAAAACATTCTGAAAACAATATCAGTATTCAAGAGTTTATGATTATGCCAGTTGGAGAAATAACATTTCAAGAGCGATTAAAAAGAGGAGTAGAAGTATATCATACACTAAAAAAAGTTTTAAAAGAGAAAGGATACGCAGTTGGTGTCGGAGATGAAGGTGGATTTGCTCCTAATTTAGAAAATGAAGAACAAGCTTTAGACCTAATCATAGAAGCAATCAAAAAGGCGGGATATGAACCTAAAAAAGACATCGTATTAGCTTTAGATATTGCTAGTACAGAAATGTATGATGAAGCTCAAAAGATAGGGAAAGATGGCTATTATTTCTGGAAAACAAAACAATTAAAAACGAAGCAAGAAATGATTCAATATGTTGTGGATTTATGTGACAAATATCCAATTGTTTCTGTAGAAGATGGATTAGCAGAAGAAGATTGGGAAGGTTGGAAAGAGCTAACAAGTCAGTTAGGAAACAAAGTACAATTAGTAGGAGATGACTTGTTTGTAACGAATCCAAAACGTTTGAGAAATGGAATCGAAAAAAATATTGCAAATGCAATTTTAATCAAACCAAATCAAATTGGAACGTTAACTGAAACCTTAGATACCATTTATATGGCAAAAAGTAATGGCTATCAAACTGTTATTTCTCATCGCTCAGGAGAAACAGATGATACGACAATTGCAGATATAGCGGTTGGTGTCAATGGCGGACAAATAAAAACAGGAGCACCTTGTAGAATTGATAGAGTTGCTAAATATAATCGACTTTTAAAAATTGAATCAGAGTTAGATACGTTATCATAAAATAATAAAAATGATAGGATTGAAATATTTTGAGATTTTAGAAAATTTAAAAAGAGATTCCTAAATTACTAATAGGAATCTCTTTTATGGAAATTTTTACAGGAAAAATAATTTCACACTGTCTATTTTGTTTTCTTATTAAAAATTATCAATTTAATAACAGAATAAGCAAATAATCCAATAGCCACAATGCCAAGACCAACTAAGGTAATACTACCAGCTTTTGGTAACGCAATAGGAGCAGTAGTAGTTGGAGCTTTAGGTGTAGAAACTGGTTCTGTTAGTTTGAGTTTAGGTGAAATATTAGAAGTTTTTGTTTGCTTTTTGCCATCTAAATCGGTATAATCAATATCTACTTTTTGATTGGTATTTAAAACCTTATTAATAATGGAACTGTCAAAATTTTCTTTTAATTTTAATTTGTATTGTACAGTAGCTGTTTGACCACTTGCTAATTCAGGTATTGACCAAGTAATTGAATTGTTAGTTGTATCTATTTTAGCAGAAATAGTTCCAATATTAGCTTTTGAAACATAAGAAAAATCAAAATTCTTTACAATTTCTTCTGGAAAATAATCTACAATTGTAATATCTTTTAGCGATTTTTGAGTAGGAACCAATGATTTGTAAATATCATCTGTAATGGTTTTCTCAATTTCAGTATCTGTTACATAATAGAAATTACCAGCGGTTGGAGAGCTTTGAGTACCAAAGACTTCTTTTATAATTTGACCAAAATTTTTGGTGACACCTGTTGGAATAGTGTTTTCATTGTCTATTCCTGTTAGCATAGTAGTGATTTTAACTCCTTGTTTGCTTAATGTTTGTAGCTGTTGTTTGGTTTTATTAATAACCTCATCAGAATAATAAGGATTATTAGAATCAATAGCTACATTAGGAACACCATCTGTTAAAACAATCATATATTTATTATTATCTGTTTTTGTAAATTGTTGACTTGCTAATAAAAGCCCAGATTGTAAGTTGGTTCTAGGACCATTGGTTTCTATCGTAGAGATAGCATTATTTAAAACGGTTGCATCATTACTTAGTGCTGAAACAATGGAAGCATCGTTTATAGTTGCTTCGTCAGTTACTGATACAGTTGAAAACTTAACAATTCCTATCTTTAATTTTGTATTATCTTTTAAAAGATTAGAAACTAGGGTCTTGGCAGATTGGAAAATTAAATCTTTTCTTGTGGTATTTCCTGAAACAGGATTTGTCATACTATTAGAATTGTCTAGTACTAACATGATTTCTCCAGTTGGTTTTTCAGTTTCCTCTTGATTGGTAACTTGTAATTGTAAAGTTACTTCCTTATTTTTCAAATCTTTGCTGATTAGTTTTTTCTCAAATTTTGAATTAGTTCCTAATGCAATGGTGCAAATTGGTTCTTCTACAACTTCCATAGTAACAGTGCTGTAAGAAGCAGACGATATATTTGCTATTAAAATAATGATTAAAAATATTGCTGTAAAAATTTTCACTTTCATAAAAATTAAACACTCCTTTTATATATTTTTCTAATAGTATAACACAAATTTAAAAATATACAAGTTATTTAATAAATTTAACTTTCGACTTTTTTGCAAATTTCCCCGCTAGTGGGCATTTGATATTAAAAATAAATGAAAGATTTTGTATATCTAAGCCGAGAGTATAGAAAATGTTATTGTATAAAATGAGGGATGTTCAAGGCAAATACGA
>CANOYI010000146.1 GCA_947571515.1 uncultured Clostridium sp.
AACAATTTGGATCATTGTAAGTTTATTAATATGGTTATTTCGGAGCCAAAAAGAAGTCCGAAAGAGCAATAAAATTTGGAATAAAGAACTTTATAATAACTTTAGTATTAATAGTGATTATACTAATCGTACCAATATTATTTAGTATGTTTTAAAAGACATTAAAATTGTTATATTATCAAATTTATTGCCCTATATAACATGGAGGGAATCGTATGAAGAAATTAAATTTAAAAGAAAATGTAAAAAAAGGATTTTATAAGATAAAAGACAAATTATGGATAATACCTACAACACTAATGATGATGCAGACTAAAGTATTTGCTGAAGGTAGTATTAGCACAGCAGAGGTTAATCAAGCTACAGAAAATATAAAAAATGCAGTTATTAAGTTAGCAATGCCAATACGGAGGAATTTTAGTATTTGTAAGTATTGTTATTATAGCATTGAAAATGATAGTAAATTCAAACAATGCTAATAAAAGAAGTGAATCAATAGGAGCTTTAGCTTGGGTATGTGCTGGAACAATGCTTTTAGGATTATCACTTATTGTAAGTGGAATTATTTTAAGTATTGCAACAAATGGCGGCGGAGCATTAATTACAGGTGGAGGCTCAAATGGTTAGGAGGTAGTAACAAATGAGTTCATATAAAGTACCATTTGATTTTACACATGAAGAGAAAGTATTTCGGAGGTTATTTATCATTAAGACAGATGTTATATATGATAGTTAGTGTTATTTCAATAGGAATATTATTTATACCAGTTCTACCAATGATGTTAAAAGTATGTTTATTTTTATTAGTATTTGGTATATTTATGACATTTGCTTTTTTAAAGATAGGCACAACATATGCAGATAAATACTTTCTTAATATAGTGAAATACATTTTTAGAAACAAAATTTTTATAAATGAGAGGTAAAAATAATGATAATCACAATTATATTTATATTAGCTGGAATCTTCTTTATGATAGGTACACTAATATATGTAAAAAACAAAAATAATCTACAAGAGATAAAGCCCATAGATAAATCCAATATAAAGAAAGTAAAAAAGACATTAAGAAACCTATGGGGAATAGATGGATTTAATAATCAAGTAATCACAATTAACAAAGGACAACATTCCATTATAGTAGAACTAGAAAGCATTGAATATAGTTTATTACATGATGGAGAAAAAAACACTGTAGATAGAGAATTAATAAGTATTGCACAAATGCTTAAATTTCCAATACAGTTTTTAGAAGTAAAAAAACAAATTGAATTAGGAGATATGCTAGAAGAAATTAAAGTTAATACAATGAATGCTAATAGTAATGTAAAAGAATATGCTAATCAGATAATAAAACATTTAGAACATTTACAAGAGGATCAGAATTTATTTGAAAGAAAGAATTATTTAGTAATATCATCTTTTAACAATAGAAAAACAGCAGAAATAGAGCTAAAAGAATTTTATCAATTATTAAGATATCATTTATTAAATATTAAAGTTAGTACAAGACTATTAAATAATAAAGAGATATTAGAACTTATTTACGAACAATTACACAAAGGTAATAAAAATAAAGTATCTGATATAGAAGAAAAAGGGGGATTAGATTTATATGTTACAAGCAAGAAAAGAAAAAAAGCTAAAACCTTATAAAAAGAGAAAAAAGACAAAAGAAGAAAATTTTTTTGATAATCAGCCTCAACTAATATCAATACTTGCTCCAGAAGTAATACAAGAAAAAAGAGATTATATTTATATGGGAGATGACAAATATGCTAGAATATTTACTTTAATGGTATATCCTAACTATATAGAAATTGGATGGCTAGATGATATTTTAAATACAATAGGAGATGTTGATATTTCTACACAAATACAAGTAGCAGATGAAAGAAATGTGATTAAATATCTAACTCATAAAGTAACGAAATTGCAGTCAGATTATCTTTTATTTGAAAGACAGGGAAATATTGAAGAATTACATAGGCTAGAAGAAAATATACAGTCATTTGAGGAAATGAGAAGAAATATACAAATAAATAATGACAAAATGTTTTTTATTAAAATTACATTAAGAGTAAATGCAGAAAATCTAAAAGAGTTAAATGAAAAAAGTAAAATGTTAAGAGATGAGTTTGCTAATAGGTCTTGCGAAATAAGACCATTATATTTTAAGCAATTAGATGCACTAAAAGAAACTTTGCCATTAAACAATAATATTATAAATGATAATAACAGAAATATGACAACACAAGGGTTAGCGTCTATGTTTCCAATAGCGAGAACAAAGTCAAGTACACAAGAGGGGATTTATTTAGGAAGAGATTTATTTACTGGACTTCCAATGAATTTAGAAACATTTAGTGAAGGACTTGCTAATGCAAATATTGCAATTTTAGGAGTACCAGGAGCAGGAAAGTCTGTAACAGTAAAAACAATAGTAGGAAGGTCAGCATTAATTAACCGTAGGTCATCTATTTTGGATATTGAAGGAGAATATGTTAAACAAACTGAAAAATTAGGTGGAAGAATCATAAAAGTAAGACAAAGTGTACCAGTTGGAATTAATTTATTTGACATTGATATTGATGAAGATGAGGGATTTATAGATATAGATAGCAAAGTAACAGAAATAAGAGCTATTATGTATGGAATTATTAATAAATATGAAAACAGAGCATTAAGACCTAACGAAATAGCAGATATAGAACAAGCAGTAAGAGAAGTTTACAGAGAAAAAGAAATAACAAAAGATAAACACTCAATTTACGAAAAAGAAGGTGGAAAAATAGAAGGGAAAATTACATTTGGAAATATAAAAAAGAAAATGCCAACATTAACAGATTTTCATAGAGTAATGAAAAATAAAATAGGAAATAAAGAATTATCAGCTACTTTAAGCAATTTCTTAACTGGAAATACGCTAGGAATTTTTGACTGTCAAAGTACATTAAAAATAAACGATCAAATAATATGTTTTGATATATCAGAGATTAAAGATGAGATAATGAGATATTATGTGTGTTTAGTTTTAACTACTTGGATAACAAATAAATATATGGCAACAAAAGAAAGAAACAAAAGATATGTAGTAGTAGATGAAGCTTGGAATTTATTTAAAAATAAAGAAACATCAGACTTTTTAGAAAACTTAGCAAGAAGAGCAAGAAAGAAAAGAGTAGCAATGATTTTAGCAACACAAAATCTATCAGAAATGAGACAAAATAGACAAGCTGAAGCTATTGTTAATTGTTGTGATACAGTAATTTTATTAAAACAGTCTAGTGGAAGTATTGATGAAATAATGAAATTCTTTAAATTACCGAGTGGAGCAAAAGAAATCCTAACAAAAGCAAGAGCTGGTGAATGTCTTTTAGTGAAAGGTGGAGATGTAAGAGCTATAAAAATAGATATGACAAAATTTGAAAGTGAATTTATCACTACATAAGTAAGGCGGTGAAGTAATTGAAAATGAAAAAATTTTTGATAAGTATTTTATTAATAATACTTGTCTTTTTTAGCTGTGCAAATGTAGTACAAGCTAATTTATTTACAGATGATGACAAAAAATCAGAGATAGAAGAAACAATTAATAAAGATGAACGGTGGACTTTTTGAAAAGATTATAGCAAAAATGATTCGGAGGTCTGGCTGAAACAGTTTTTGATTTGACAACAAGTGAGACTTTTGGAGTTGGTTTTAAAAATTATGATGAATTAGTATTTGGGAATAATCAATTAGACATATCGCCATTTACACAAGATAACTGGAATTTAATGATGACTTGGTATTGGAGAATAGCAGGAATTATTGGAGGACCAATTTTAATTGCAATTGTAATTTTAGCATGGAAAATGATAGTAGCTGGAATAAGTCCAGATAAAAGAAATGAAGTAAAAGACAATATAATGCGACTTTTCTTTGGAGCAGCAAGTATTGGAATAGCACCAATTTTTGTGAAATTTATGCTAATGTTAAATAATTCAATCGTTAAATTATTAGTTGCAAATAGTCATGGTAGTTTAGATGACCTTTTAGGAAATTCGCTATTAACAAATATCAATACAGGAAATGCAATAGCAACAGCCATAGTAATTGCAATGTTTGCTTATTTATTTGTAAAAATAAATATAAAGTTTATCATAAGACAATTTACATTGATAGTCTTTACTATATTTACACCAATAGTAACAGTATTTTGGATTATCAATAAAAGGACAATAGCAAGTAGTATATGGTTTGGACAAATTATTATCAATGCTTTTATGCAATTTGTTTATGCTTTTCTATTTTTGATTTATTTAAGTTTTTTGCCAAAAAGTTCAGGCTGGACTGTTAGTTTATTATGGGCTATGATGATATTACCTTTAGCAGATGCACTTCAAAATACAATGCAAAATCTAGTAAGCAGAATGGCAGGAGTAAATAACGAAGAACTTGCAAATAGAGGTATTGGAATGGGTGCAGCTATGGGCTATACAGTAAAATCTATTGCTTATCAATTTAAAGGAGAAAATAGCAACAAAACAGAAGGAAAAGACTTTATTAGTAGAGTAGCAAATAGAGTTACAACAAAAACAGAAGCAAAACCAATAGCAGGAGTAAGTTATGAAGAACACTCCAAAAATATTATGGAAAATGCAAAACCAATTACTCAAACAAATATTACAAATAACAAAACAGATAAAATACCAAGTATAGAAATACCAGAAAAAGAGGACAAAAGAGAAATACCTAGTCAAACACATGGATTCAAAAAAGCATTTAATGTAGGAAAAGAAGTAATGAACTTAGGAATGTATATGGCAGAGGGTAGGAATTTTAAAATAAATGAAAATAACATAAATAATAAAAGAATGTATAATAGACCTAATATCAATAATACAAGAAAAGAAGATATAGAGGAAAGTACAAATAAAATTATTTGGTGTTAGAATAGATATATGGACACATTTAATGAGAGGGTGTATAATGAATT
>CANOYI010000147.1 GCA_947571515.1 uncultured Clostridium sp.
GATAAGATATACGTGATATTTTAGCAAGCGGAGGAAAAAATGATATTATATCCGAAAGCACATTTTGACAAAGTAGAACAAATTACGACAAATTTTTTACAAGAACATAAAATAAATGCCTTAATTTTAGATGTAGATAATACTTTAATAGACTATCAAAGAAAAATGGAAGAAAGTATTGCCAAATGGGCAAAAGAAATAAAAAATCAAGGCATAAAACTATATATATTATCCAACACCAATCATAAAGAAAAAGTAGAAGAAGTGGCAAATCGATTAGAAATACCATATCGTAATTTAGCGAAAAAGCCATTTAAATCTGGATTTTTAAAAGTACAAAAAGAATTACAAGAAAAACCAGAAAATATAGGAGTGGTAGGAGACCAGATTTTTACTGATATCATTGGGGGAAACCGTTGCCAAATGTTTACAATCTTAGTGGAACCAATTGATGAAAAAGATTTCTGGTATACAGCATGGAAAAGACCTTTGGAGAATAGAATAAAGAAAAAATATAAAGAGCAAATGAAGAGAAAATAGTTCAAAATAATTATCATTTTATATTCTAGGAAAGTTCTCCGAATTTCCTAGAATATAAAAGCATTCCACAGAAAAATTGCTTTGCAATTTTTCGCGGACGAACAATTAAACGTGGGCTGAATTCTACATATTAAATTTTATAAAATATCAATCAGCCCACTATTGTTCTATTGTTGCATAGGATGAACATAGAAAAGGGAAGGAAAATAAGATGTATTTTAATGATGTACATATTGCCTATTATGTTATAGCAGGCATGATAGGACTAATCATAGGGCAGATCGTAGACTGGGCAAATAAAAGATTACCAGAATATAAAAATGTTATTTCAAAAGACATAATCAGTGAATATAGAATTAGTTTTAGACCAAACTATATACTAATGTTACTTACAGCTGTGAGCTATGTAACTTTGGTTTATACATTTGGAATCAAAGATACGATCATTGGAAATTTAGATTTAATTAAATTTTTAATTCTTACACCAATGCTACTATCGGCATTTGTGATTGACTTTAAGTTACAAATTATTCCAAACCGATTAAATTTGACGATATTTGAGATTGGATTTATCTTTGCTTTTTTATATGGATTATCCAATGTAGCTATTACCATTAACATGTTATTAGGGATGTTAGCAGGAGGTGGAGTTTTCTTATTAATTACCTTATTAGGAGGTCTTTTTTATGGAAAAGAAGCGATGGGATTTGGCGATGTCAAATTAATGGGAGCATTAGGGTTATTTTTTGGACTATCTAACATTATTATTATTACTCTTGTTTCTTTTTTAATAGGAGCAATTCTTAGTATTGCTTTATTAGCAACCAAAATTAAAAAATCAGATGAATATATACCTTTTGGACCATTTATTGTAATAGCAACTTTTATTAGTATGTATGTACCATTTGAACAGATAAAAGAGGTTTTGATGATGATATTTACATTAGGAATATACCATGGATAAATTTGAAAAATAAGAGACATCTTGCGTTGTTGAGAAAAGGGGGATTAGTATGAATGCTAAGTTACAGTGGTTAAGAAATAACATGTCAAGTTTAGATTTACAAGGTTTGATCTTAACAAATACTGACAATATACGTTATTTAACAAATATGGAAGCAGAAGGGATTTTTCTTTTAACAAGAAAAGAAAATATCTTTATTACAGATGGTAGATACATAGAACAGGTACATAGGACATTAACTTTATTTGATGAAATTATTGTATATGATGCACATGACGTATCAAAAGATGATTATGAGAATTTCTTTTTATTCTGTGAAAATGTAGGATTTGAAGAATATGATATTTCGTATGCAAAATATAAAGAATATATCAGGAAATTCAAAATTCACAATTTTGTAGAGACAGATCATATGATAGAAAAGCAGAGAATGATTAAAGACGAAGAAGAGGTTAGCAATATACAAAAAGCATGTGAAATAACAGATAATTGCTTTACTTATTTACTATCTTATATCAAGCCAGGTATGACAGAAAAAGAAATTGCTAATGAAATAGAAGAGTATTATAGACAAAGAGCAGATGGACTATCTTTTGAAACAATCGTAGCATCTGGGGAAAATACTTCACAACCACATGCTGTTCCAACCAATCGAAAAATACAAGAAAAAGATATCATTATGATTGATATGGGGTGCAAAGTGAATGGCTATTGTTCGGATATGACCAGAACTATTTTCGTAGGTGAAGTTCCAGAAGAAGTGAAACCAGTTTACGATTTAGTATTAAAAAATCAAATACAAACACAAAAACAATATAAAGATGGTGCAAATACAAGACAACTTATGAAAATGGTGGAAAATGATTTTAAGTTACATGGTTATGATTTGATACATGCTTTAGGTCATGGCGTTGGTATGCAAATTCACGAAGAACCTTATGTTAGTTATCATTCTGACACCCAATTGCGTGAAAATATGATTGTTACCAATGAACCAGGGATTTATATACCAGGCAAGTTTGGTGTTAGAATTGAAGATACCATTCAAATTACAAAATTTGGTTGTATAAATTTAACCAAATCTGAGAAAAATTATATTATAATATAGATGTTTCTAATTGTTATTTTATATAACAATGCTATTGTATTTTTACTCATAACTCCCAACTGCATAATAGACTGTAAATCAAATTTTACTCACATAAACTTTGATAACAGGCTATAATTTGTTGGTCCCCCCGAATTGTTATTCGTAATAAATATAGTAGCATTGCTAAAAGTTGGAATTGATTATATATGTAATACTTGATTTTTCTGGAAATATGTAGTAAAATAAGAACTGTTAATTGATAAATAAATGAAAATTGAGAGGAGAAATGAATATGGCAGCAGTATATTCAGCAGGAGATTTTAGAAATGGAACAACCTTTGAAATGGAAGGAAATGTATATAGAATTGTAGAATTTCAACATGTAAAACCAGGAAAAGGGTCAGCATTTGTAAGAACAAAATTAAAAAATGTAATTACAGGAGCAACTTTAGAAAAAACATTTAATCCATCTGATAAATTTCCAGGAGCAGAAATTGAGAAGAAAGTAATGCAATATTTATATAATGATGGAGGGTTATATTATTTCATGGATCAAGAAACCTATGACCAAATACCATTAAATGAAGAACAATTAGGAGATTGTTTAAAATATTTAAAAGAAAATATGGAAGTAACGATGCTTTCTTACAAAGGAAATACATTTGCAGTAGAGCCACCAACATTTGTAGAGTTAGAAGTTACATACACAGAACCAGGATTTAGTGGAAATACCACAACCACATCAGGAAAACCTGCCAAATTAGAAACTGGTTTAGAAATCCAAGTTCCATTATTCGTAAATATTGGTGATATCTTAAAAATTGACACAAGAACATGCGAATATATGGAAAGAATATAAGAAAGGTGATTGCAAAATGGGAACATTAAAAAACGAATACAAAAGTTTTTTAGATGACATAGAAAAAAACATAAAAAATAAAGAAGACTTAGAATATGTAAAGGAAAGATTTGCTTCTTTTTTAGATGTCGTATTAGACCAGATGGATTATATTATGGACTATAAACAAGAAGAAATGGATAAATTAGAAGCAACACAAAATAAATTAACTTCACAAATCAACCAAATGCAACAAGTGATTGATAATATTGAAAAAGATATTTATACAGATGACGGATTTGATTTTGAAATTGTTTGTCCATACTGTGATTATGAATTTATCATAGATGTAGACGAAAATAAAACAGAAATTGCCTGTCCAGAATGCCAAAATATTATTGAATTAGACTGGTCAGGGGATACAGAAGGAGAGGACAGCAAAGGCTGTCAAGGAAATTGTCACGGATGTCAAGGCTGTGATGAAGATGATGATATGTAATATAATTTTGTGACAAGAGGGGCGCCCCTTTTTGTCACATTTATTATTATAGTTTAAAAAGGTTATTATATTTTTTATGAAGCAACATTTCGGGGGGACCAACAAGCTACAGTCTGTTAAGAATTTACAGACTGGCAGATAGTTGGGAGTTGTAGATAAAAAATTATAATAACCTTTTGTATTATTATTTAAAAAATGTGACAAAAAGGGACGCCCCTCTTGTCACACTAAAAATAATTCAAAGGATTTACATAGTTACCATCAATTCGAATACCTAAATGAAGATGAGGACCGAGTAGTAGCCCCATTGGTAGGATTACCTTGCGCATCATGATATTGATTTCCTTTTACCCCATAGACAATTTTAGGTCCAACACAGCCAATGACTTGTCCCTGTTTAATTTTGTCTCCTACTGTTACGATCCAATTAGGGTCACAATGACAATAACTTACTCGATAATTATCAAAGGAAAGTGTTATGGTATAACCACCAGCTCCTAGGAATTCTCGAAAAGTAATTTCGCCATCATGAATAGCAATGAATTTGCTTCCAGGGGGAGCAGGAATATCAACTCCAGAATGAGAAGAAGAGGCACCGACTAGTAGGTGAAGTACGTTTCCCAAAAGGAGAACTTATTTTAGTATAGCCAGGAATTGGCCATACAAAGCCATTGGGATTAAAGTCTAAAATTTCAGAATTACTGTTATGAGAGTAAGATAGATTGTTGGATTTAAAAATAGGAATAAAAAAAACAATAATAAAAAAAGAAACCATAAAAAGAAATAGATAAAAGTATTTAAAATTTTTAAAAATGGAAATCACCTCGAATTAAAATTAAGAATAAAATAGAATATAATTTTCAAAATAGTTGTAAAAACAGTTAATAAATTGTAAAAACGATATAAAAATTGGCAGGGGTAGAAGGACTCGAACCCTCACAGGCGGTTTTGGAGACCGATGTGCT
>CANOYI010000148.1 GCA_947571515.1 uncultured Clostridium sp.
CCCCCTAGTGCCCCCCCTGGTTCGGGTTTTTTTGGGGCAGGTTTGTACCATGTCCCCAAAAAAACCCGGAACCAGTGGGGACATTTCTATTATGGCATAAAAAAGAAAAATAATCAATAAAAATATAAAAAGTATTGACTAATGGTCATAAAAGTAATATAATGTAAAAGTGACTAATGGTCATTTAGAAAAATTAAATATTTAAGAAGGGAGATTTAAGATGTTTCAACTTAAATTTGGAGAATTTGTGTGCAAGCATAGAAAGACAATATTAATTGTGGCACTTCTGTTACTGATACCATCTATCATAGGAATGAAAATGACACGAATTAATTATGATATTTTGGTTTATTTACCAGAAGATATTGAAACCATTCAAGGGGAAAAGATATTGTCAGAAGATTTCAATATGGGAGCATTTTCTATGATTGTACTAGAAAACATGAAAACAAAAGATATTGTACAATTAGAAAATAAAATGAAGGAAATTGATAATGTAGAAAAAGTGATTGGAATTGCAGATGTGGTAGGAACTAGCATTCCAACTGAAATGATACCAGATGAAATAAAAGATAAAATTTACAAAGATGGAAATACCGTATTATTAGCTACTTTTAAAGACAGTATTTCGTCTGATACTACAATGGAGACAATCGAAACATTAAGGGAAATAACCAATGAACAATGCAAAATAAGTGGTATGTCAGCAACTGTATTAGATACAAGAGATTTAGCAAATTCTGAGATTGCCATTTATGTTATTATTGCTGTTTTATTATGTGTTATTATCTTACAAGTAGCTCTTGACTCTTATATAGCACCTCTATTTTTATTACTTAACATAGGAATTGCTATTTTATATAATATGGGAAGCAATATTTTCTTAGGACAAATTTCTTATATTACTAAGGCAATCAGTGCAGTGCTTCAATTAGGGGTAACAATGGATTTCGCTATTTTCTTATATCATAGTTATAAAGCAGAACAAGAAACATTTTCTAACAAAAATGAGGCCATGGCACATGCGATTAGTAAAACAATGGTATCTGTCATAGGAAGTTCTTTAACGACCATAGCGGGATTTTTAGCACTTTGTAGTATGAATTTAACATTAGGAAAAGACATCGGAATGGTTATGGCAAAAGGTGTTTTATTAGGTGTTATTTGTGTTATAACAGTTTTACCAGCTATGTTATTAACATTTGATGGACTAATTGAAAAAACAAGACATAAAGAAATTATGCCTAAATTTATAGGAATTAAGAACTTCACCATCAAACATTATAAAGCAATTATTATTATATTTATCATTATTTTACCAATCGCTATTTATGGTTATACTCATACAGAAGTATATTACAATTTAGATAAATCATTACCAGATACATTACCAAGTGTGGAGGCTAATAATACCTTAAAAGAAAAATTTAATATTGTATCAGCAGAAGTATTATTAGTAGATAAGAATATTCCAAATTATAAAGTAAGTGAAATGTTAGATAAAATTGAAGAAATAGAAGGTATTGAATGGACACTAGGTTATCCAAAGGTAGCAGGAGTGATACCAGATAGTGTATTGAGCAATGATACCAAAAACGTATTTGAAAATGATGATTATCAGATGATTATCATTAATTCAAAATATGAAATGGCAACAGATAAATTAAACAATCAAATTACCCAAGTGAATAAGATTATTAAGCAATATGATGAAAAGGCTATTTTGGCAGGAGAAGGACCACTCATGAAAGATTTGGTAGAGATTAGTGATCATGACTTTAATAGTGTTAATGTAGTGTCAATTGGTGTTATATTTGTCATTATGATTATCGTATTAAAATCTATTTCATTGCCAGTTATTTTAATTGCTGTAATTGAGTTTGCGATTTTCATCAATATGGGAATACCAGCTTTTACCAATACAACATTACCATTTGTGGCATCTATTGTAATTGGAACGATACAATTAGGAGCAACAATTGATTATGCGATTTTAATTACAACGAAATATATAAATAATCGAAAGAGTGGAAAAGACAAGAAAGAGGCAATTGATGATGCACTAGGTAGCTCAATTAGTTCGATTATTGTGAGTGGATTGTGTTTCTTTGGAGCAACCTTTGGTGTGGGTGCCTATTCAAAGATAGAGATGATTGGTTCACTTTGTACGTTGATGTCAAGAGGTGCAATTATCAGTATGGCTGTAGTTGTTACGGTTTTACCAGCATTTTTGCTCGTGTTTGACCGATTGATTTGTAAGACGACAAGTAAAATGAGAGCAATAAATTAACTTAAAAATGATAAATTTTCAAAATGTTCGTTCAATTAATTTTCATAGAAATTCTAAGTCAATTTTATGGCTCCCTTTCAAAACAAGTTTGAACTATTTCCATGAAATTGACAAAGAATTTCTACCTAAAATTACTTTCAATTCACTTTTTTCAAATTTATCATTTTTAAGTTGAGTATTAGAGAAATAAAAAATAATGAAAGGAAGGATTAGAAATGAATTCAAAAACAAAAAGTAAAATAATTTCAGGAACATTATTATGTACCATATGTGCTTATACATTACCTGTTTTTGCTTATACAAAGGACGAAACAGTTTATTCAAAAATGAATCGTAAAGGGGAAAAATATCAAACAATTGTAAGTACTCATATTGAAAACGATGGAGAATTAGATCTAATTAATGATATGACTAATTTGATAAATATTGAAAATACAAACGGAGACGAAGAGTTCACACAAGATGGAAATTCATTAGTATGGAAGGCAGACAAAAAAGATATTTACTATCAAGGGGAGAGTCAAAAGGATTTACCAATTGAATGTAATGTGAAGTATCAGTTGGATGGAAAAGAAGTAAAGGCAGAGGAGATTTTAGGTAAATCAGGGCATGTAAAAATCACCATTCAATATACCAATAAAGAGGAACATATGGTAAATATTAACGGTAGACAACAGAAAATGTATACACCTTTTGTAGTGGTAGCAGGGACTATTTTACCAAATGATACCAATAAAAATATTGAAATATCAAATGGAAAAGTGATTAATGATGGAAGCAAAGCTATGGTAATGGGAATTGCATTACCAGGTCTACAAGAAAGTTTAAATGTAAAAAAAGCAGATATGGAAATACCAAATGATATTGAAATTACAATGGATGCAACAGATTTTGAGTTAGGAAATATTATTACTTTTGTAACACCAAAGGTATTAGAAGAAAAAGATTTAACTATTTTTGATGAATTAGATGAGTTGTATGGTCAAGTTAATACCTTACAATCTGCAAGCAATCAAATTCAAGAAGGAAGTCAAACATTAGCTGATGGAACCAATCAATTAGCCTCTGGAACAAAGGAGTTGAAAGAAGGAACAAATGTAGCATATAGTGGAGCAAAACAAATTCAAACAGAAGTTACGAAAGCGACTAGCAAGTTAGCAAATGATAAGAGTGAAGCTTTAGATCAAAATACATTAAATGCAATTGGAGGGCAAGCAAAACAAGCTGCCAATTTATCAGATACACAAAAAGCACAAATAGGAAGTCAGGCACAAGCAACAGCAATGCAAACAGTGCAAGGACAAAAAGTAGCAATTGGCCAAAAGGCAGCAAGTCAAGCAGTAAGTCAAGTATCAGGGCTAACTTTAACGCAAACACAAAAACAACAAATTATAGCAAGTGTAAAGACTGGATTAGAAGCAAATGCAACTTACAAGGCTTTACCAGCAGAACAAAAAGCAGTGGTTTTACAATTTTCTCAAAACTCAGCGATAACAGCAGCAGAATCAACAGCTAAACAAACAGCAACACAAGTTGCTAAACAAGTTGCTAATCAAACGGCACAATCGGTAGCAGAACAAGTGGCAGGAAGTGTGGCGAATCAAACAGCACAAACAGTTGCCCAAACAACAGCGACTCGGAGTGGCTCAGAACACGGCAATGACAACAGCAAAACAAGTAGCAAATCAAGTAAAAGCAACTGCACAAAGTCAAGTTGCTTCACAAATGAATACATTAAGTCAAGGTTTAAATCAATTAACAAATGGATTGAGTAGTTTAAATAATGGTGCTAATACATTAGATAGTGGAGCAAAGGAGTTAAATCAAGGAGCTAATACATTAGCACAAGGGGCAAAGACATTTAACGAAGATGGTATTAAAAAGATTTGCAATTATGTGAATGGAGACTTAAAAGATATGACCGAAAGAGTTGAAAAGTTAACAGAGTTGTCAAAGAAATACAACAATTTTACTATGCTAAATGGAGAAAATAGTGGTAATGTTAAGTTTATTATGATTATGGATGCTATTAAGAAACAAGAGAATGAGGATAGCTCAAAGGAACAAGCTATTTTCCCTTCACAAAAAGGTGAAAATGGAAAAAATGAATAGGTATGAATTATGAATAGAAATGTAAGAGAAAATTTACAATGCATTTATGACAAGAAAGATAAGAATTTAAAAGACTAACCAAAAGTTAGCCTAATATAACTTTAAAGTATCTTCAATAATATAAGATACTGGTAAAACATTATCATTATCTGCCTGAACACGAAAATCAGTGTGATTATCTTCGCTTTTAAAAACAGATACGGTGATAGTACCTAATTTTTTCAAAATAAACACCCTCTTTCTTTTGTAGAATTGTAAAAATCACAACAGAAAAAAGTATAACAAAGATAAAAGAAGAAAAGTGTCGAAAGATGTAGAACCAATAAAATAATTTTAAATATATAAGATGCTTATCATTTAATACTTTTAAATATTGAATGATAAGCATCTTATGGTGTGCCTGGAGGGATTCGAACCCCCGATCTGCAAGTTCGTAGCCTGCCATTCTATCCAGCTA
>CANOYI010000149.1 GCA_947571515.1 uncultured Clostridium sp.
AAAGGTATATCTATTTTATGGAGACATACCCACTCAATATGAAAAAGAGCCAAAATAGATAAATAATTTGTTTATTTGGAAGGACTGAGAGTAAAAGTGAAAATAATTGGCATAACAGGGAAATCAGGAAGTGGAAAATCAACCTTAACAGAGTTACTAGCAAAAAAAATGAAATGTAATAGTGTCAATATCGACAAAATAGGACATAAAGCAACAAGTGACCAAGAGATTTCAAAAAAGTTATGTGATATTTTTGGGAACGAAATATTAGGGAAAGATGGCAATATTGATAGAAAAAAATTAGGGAATATTGTTTTTTCTAGCAAAGAAAAGATGGCTATTTTAACGGATATGACTTGGGATTATATGCAAGATGTCTTGGATGAGATTTTAGAAAATGAGGCAGGAGAAACCATTATTTTGGAATGGGCTTTACTGCCAATCAGTAAGTATTGGAAAAAATGCAATCTGAAGATATTAATGCAGTCTGATGATAGACAAAGAAAAAACAAAGTAATGGAGAGAGACCATATATCAGAAGAGTATTTTCTGAAACGAGATGAAGGCTGTATTGATTATAAACCATTTGATTTTGATTTGATTTTTGAAAATGATTATCAGTTACAAACGATAGAGAAAAAAGTTGAGATAGTAAATAAAAAAATAGAAAAGGAGAAATGATGGAAATAAAAGTAATGGGAATCGTATCACCTATGACAACCTTTGAACACAATTGTCCTGGATTTTTGATTACCAGTGGTCGAAATAAATTAATGCTAGATTGTGGAAGTGGATCAACTAGATTTTTAGAAGGCAGAGTCAGTAGTTTAGAAAACTTTTCAGCCATATTAACGCATTTACATGGTGATCATTATAATGACATTATTAATATACAATATGGTTCTTTTTCTTATCATAATCAAAAAAGATTAGAGTATCCAGTTTCTATCTATTTACCAGCAACACCAGAAGAAAAATGTAAGGCTGTTGTTGAAGAGAAAGATGCCTTTGCAAAATATAAAATTATAAATGAAAAGAGTAAAATTACAATAGGAGATATGCAGATAAGCTTTTGTAAGACAGATCATGCAATAGAAACATATGCTGTAAAAGTACAAGAAGGAGATAAAAATATAGTGTATACATCAGATACATCATTTTCAGCAGTAGATAGATTGGCAGAATTTGCTAAAAATACAGATTTATTAATTTGTGAATCAAGTTTGTTAAAAGAATATGGTTTTCCAGAAATTAATTCACATTTAACAGCACAACAAGCAGGAACCATAGCAAGAAAAGCAAAAGCCAAAAAATTAGTGTTAACTCATTTTTGGCAAGAAGAAAAGATTGAAAAATATGTTAAGGAAGCAAAGCAAGAATTTTTTAATGTAATAGCAGCAAAAGAAGGTCAAGTGATAGATATGCCAATGTTACAAAAAGAGTAAAAAGAAAGATAAAAAGGAATAGTAAAAAAGCTTTTGGTTAGAATAATTTTATCAAGGGAGGATAAAAATGTTCGAGCCAAAAGCTATTTATTTTGAAAAAGAAATTGTAAACTATCCATTAGGAAAAGAACTAATGGAGAAATATCAAGATACACCAAAAGTAGAAATTGAAAACCATAACAATATTGAAGAAATGCGAAAAAACTCAAACAAAGAATTTGCCAATATGAAAAGAAATCTAATCATAGGAATTAGAAAGACACATAAATTTGTAGAAAACCATAAAACATCAGATTACCTAGTACCATATACTTCATCAGGCTGTACAGCGGCATGTATGTATTGTTATTTAGTATGTAATTACAATAAATGTGCTTATTTACGTTTATTTGTTAACCGAGAACAAATGCTAGACAAAATTATAAAAACGTCTGAAAAGGCAGAAAAGGAATTGACTTTTGAAATTGGAAGTAATAGTGATTTGATTTTAGAAAATACGATTACCAATAATTTGGTGTGGACGATTGAAAATTTTCAAAATGCTAAGCAAGGAAAATTAACCTTTCCGACTAAATTTGATATGGTAGATCCGATTTTACCACTTGACCATCAAGGAAAAGTGACTATTAGAATGAGTGTCAATCCAGAAGAAATTATCAACAAGGTAGAGTTTGGAACTTCTCGATTAAAAGGTAGAATAGAAGCTATTAATAAGCTAAAAGAAGCTGGTTACCCAATTGGAATTTTGATTGCTCCTGTTATTTTGGTAGAAAATTGGAAGGAATTATATTTGCAGTTAATTAAAACATTACATGAGCAATTGTCTGAAAAAGTGAAAAAAGATGCATTTTTCGAAATCATTTTTATGACTTATAGTTATGTGCATACAAAAATAAATGAAGAAGCTTTCCCTAATGCTATAAATTTATACAATAAAGAAATGATGACAGGTCGTGGGCGTGGTAAATACTGGTATAAGAATGATATAAGACACGATGCAGAATTGTTTTTGCGAGAACAAATGAAAAGATATTTTCCGAATAATAGGATTGAATATATTGTTTAAGAAAAGAATAAAAAAACACTTGAAATTTATTCCAAAATATAGTATAATCGGTATGTCAAAAAAGACATACCTTTTTCTTAGCTTTCAGATTAGCACCTAAACTGTAAGCTCAGTTTAAGGAATAAATATTATTAGAAGGTGTAGGTTTGAAAAATAAAAATTTTTTCCAAACTGATTTGTACCTTGAGAAAGGAGAAAAACGAAATGACAAAGGAAAGAAAACAAGAAGTCATTAATACTTACAAAAGAGAGGAAAATGATACTGGTTCACCAGAAGTACAAATCGCTCTTTTAACAGAAAGGATTAATGAATTAACAGAACATCTAAAAATCCATAAAAAAGACAATCACTCAAGAAGAGGTCTTTTAAAAATGGTAGGTAAAAGAAGAAACTTATTAAACTATTTAGCTAAAAAAGATATTAATAGATATAGAGAAATAGTTGAAAAGTTAGGATTAAGAAAATAATTAGCAAAGCCCAATGCTTTTTTGGCATGGGCTTTTTGAATAATAGAAAATTACATTTTTTATTGTTATATATTGTTCTATATTGTTCTATATTAGGAAAGTCATACTGACTTTCTAATATATAAAAAACATTGTACACAAATTTATTTCATAAATTTGGCACACGAACAAATTAACGGAAAGCCAAAGAAAAAAGTTTAAATTATGCTAATCTTAAGGCTTTCCGATTTGTTCAAAAGGCAAACGTTTCCCAGAAAAATGGGACAAGCAAATCAAGCAAGTATTTAGGTAGGTAGCTTGTATAATATATTAGTTAATTCATAAAATCATGAAAAAGATTAATATATTATAGAGGTTACAATCTAAACTTGCTTGAAAAAAGGAGGAAATATTATGTTTAAAACTTATGAAACAGAATTAGCAGGAAGAAAACTTGTAATTGAAACAGGAAAAATGGCAGGTTTAGCTAATGGAAGCGTACTAGTACGTTATGGAGATACTTGTGTAATGGTCAATGTAACAGCTTCCAAAGAACCAAGAGAAGGAATTGATTTCTTCCCATTATCAGTAGATTTTGAGGAAAAATTATATTCGGTAGGAAAAATTCCAGGAGGATTCTTAAAAAGAGAAGGAAAGCCAACCGATAAAGCTATCTTAACATCAAGAGCAATTGATAGACCTTTAAGACCGCTATTCCCAAAGGATTTCAGAAATGATGTTGTGGTAGTAGCAACGGTTCTTTGTGTGGAGCAAGATAATTCACCAGAAGTAGCAGCTATGATCGGTGCATCATCAGCCTTAGCTATTTCAGACATTCCGTTTAATGGACCAACAGCAGCAGTAGCAGTTGGATTAGTAGATGGAAAAATTGTGATTAATCCAACAGAGGAACAAAGAGAAAAAAGTGATTTAACTTTAACAGTGGCAGCAACAGAAAAGAAAATTACGATGATTGAAGCAGGAGCCAATGAAGTGCCAGATGATTTGATGTTAAAAGCCATTAAAGAAGCTCATAAAGAAATCAAAAAGATTTGTAAATTTATCAAAAAAATTCAAAAAGAGATTGGAAAGCCAAAATTTGAATATAAATCTTTTGAAGTTGACCATGATGTATACGAATTTGTAGAGGAAAATTTTAAAGATGAAATGAAAGAAAAAGTACAAGAGGCTGACAAAGAAACAAGAGACAAAAATATCGATGCATTAACCAATCAAATCGAAGAAACTTACACAGAAAAATTTGGAGAAGAAGCTTTTGAAGAGCATAAATCTGATATTGGAGAAGCCATCTACAAATTAGAGAAAAAATGTGTAAGAGAAATGATTTTCTTTGAACATAAAAGAGTAGATGGAAGAAAATTAGATGAAATCAGACCATTATCATGTGAAGTTGGATTACTTCCAAGAGTACATGGAAGCGCTTTATTTACAAGAGGTCAAACACAAGTTATGTCAATTGCAACCTTAGGAATGATTAGCGAAGAGCAAGTATTAGATGGAATTGATACAGAAGAATCAAAAAGATATATGCATCACTACAATTTCCCAAGTTATTCCGTAGGAGAAGCAAGACCAAGTAGAGGACCTGGAAGAAGAGAAATTGGGCATGGGGCTTTAGCAGAAAAAGCGTTAGTACCAGTATTACCTTCGAAAGAAGAGTTCCCATATGCGATTAGAGTAGTATCAGAAATATTATCATCCAATGGTTCTACTTCACAAGCAAGTATCTGTGGAAGCACGTTATCACTAATGGATGCTGGTGTTCCAATCAAAAGACCAGTTGCTGGTATTTCAACAGGATTAGTAACCAATCCAGATGACGACAAAGACTATGTTATGTTAGTAGATATTCAAGGGTTAGAAGACTTTTT
>CANOYI010000150.1 GCA_947571515.1 uncultured Clostridium sp.
GTATATGGGTAAAGCATTATTAATACATAAAGTAGATAGATTTGATGTGAGGGGTAAGAGAATACTTAATGAGAAGTATAAGTATTATTTGACAGATTTAGGATTGGGACAAGTAAATAATACTTCACGAAAGTTACAGTTAGGAGCATATTTGGAAAATATTGTTTATAATGAGTTAGTAGCCGCGGGGTATGATGTAAAAATTGGAACACTTGATAAAGGTGAGGTTGATTTTATTGCGACTAATTTCAAAGAGAAGAAATATTTTCAAGTGGTGTATAAACTTAGTTATGAGATACTTGATAGGGAGTTTGGCGTTTTTGATAATATCTAGGATAATTATCCGAAGTATGTTATTTCGACAGACACGCTAGATTTTTCGCAAAATGGGATAATTCATAAGAATATTATAGAATGGTTACTGGAAGATAAGTAGTTTCATAGTATATTAAAGATTGGAAAAATGTATAATACTTAAAAATTAAATTCATCAGACGCGTCTGAAGAATTTAATTGGTAGGAGGATAATGGTATGAGTCTTGACTAAGAGACTTTTTTCATAGGAATATTTATTTTAGATTAAAGAAATAATAAGTGTAGAAGAAGTTTAGGTTACATGATATAATGTTAAGTATTTTATGGCACATTTTGAGTATGTGAAAAATGTGTTATAAAATTATTGTACCTAATTTTTAACGAAAAGTATTCTATAAGGAAAAAGTATTATTCTTATTTCTTTAAATTTAAGCATATTTGTAATTTTAAGCATATTTTGTTATAAATATAGATTAAAATATATATTTTAAGGCATAATGCCCCTTACCCCATAAGCAAGTTATGAAGAAAAGACAGAATTAAAATTTTAATTATAGGATTGTTTATAAAAGTAGGAATAATTAAATGTATTATTGCCACAGGTTGGACAAATAAATTCATGTAGTTTTCTTTTAAGTGAAATGGTAAAGTCATTAAAGACTTTTTGACCTATAAGAATACGACATAATTTAATTAGAGATTTTTTATTTCTATTAGTTAGAATGCCATAATGTTTAATTTTAGTGAAATTATTAGGTAAAACATGCATTAAAAATCTTCTAATAAATTCTATACCAGTGATAGTCATTTCTTTAATTTTAGAATTATCTTTATAATCTTTGTATTCAAAAGTTACAGAATCTTCAGATATATTTTTAATTCTTTCGTTAGATATGGCAACTCTAAAAGAATATCTGCCAATATACTCAATCACATTTTCAGGTTCACCCTTAGGAGGTTCAATATAAGTAATCCAAGTTTTATTATAGAGAGGTTCTAAAAATTTATTAAGATTTTTAATATCTTTAAGATGAGATAGATTATCAGGTAAATTCAAATTTAAATGTTTTAATTTAGATAAGAACTTACCTTTAAATAAAGAACCTAAAACTTGGACTTTAATTAAATAATCTTTATCAGTTTCTATCCATTTATTATTTTTAATACCCCCACCAGTAACAATAGAATGAATATGAGGATGAAACTCCATAGTTTGTCCCCACGTATGAAGAATAGAAGTTAAACCTACTTTAGCACCAAGCCATTTAGGATCTTCACATAATTCAAGTATAGCTTCACTAGTAGAGGAGAATAAAATATTATAAAACTCTTTCTTATTATATAAAGCAATTTCATTTAATTCACTAGGAACAGTAGTAACGATATGAAAATAAGGACATTCTAGTAAATTAGAACTTTCTTTTTCTATCCAACGCTCTCTAGCATAACTTTGACACATAGGGCAATGTCTATTACGACACGAGTTATAACCGATTGTAGTTTCACCACAATGTTCACAAGTAATAGTATGAATACCAAGTTCTTTAGTTTTACATTTAACAATAGCATTATAAACTTTCCACTCATCTTTAGATAATTTATGTGTATTTATATATTCTTCACCAAATTTTAAGAATATATCTTGGATGGTGAAATTAGACATAATTAATACCTTCTAAATTATTAAAGTTTTGGGCAATATGTAAATATATATTAGTGGTATCTAAATGAGTATGACCTAGCATAGATTTTAAAGTAATTATGTTACCACCATTCATAAGGTAATAAGTAGCAAAAGAGTGTCTTAAAGAGTGAAAAGAAATATTATTATCTAAATTATAAGCTTCTTTTATTGCAGAAAAATAATTAATGATACTCTTAGAATTAATAAAAGTTTTTTTATTATGAGAAATAAAAAGATAACCTTGTTTATTAGTAATATGTTGTTCTTTGCAATAAAGCCTTAAAAATTTAGTAACGATGTCAGGAAGAATAGTATATCTTTCCTTATTACCTTTACCTAGAACTTTTAATTTGTGCTCATTAGGAAAAATATTTTCAATTTTAATTTTTGCTACTTCTTCAACTCTTAAGCCTGAACAAAAGGCAAGTAATAACCAACATTTATATTTTAAACAATGTTCTTCATTAAAGATTTTTAAAAATAATTGTTTAGGAATTATGGTTGGCATTTTCTTTCGAATTTTTGTAGATGGTAAAATATCCTTATTTAATTTTCTATTGAAACAAATAGAATATAAGAATCTAACTGAACAAATGCCAACATTTAAACTAGAAGCACATCTATTTAAATTAATATATTGTTTTCGAAAATAATCAACGATTTCATCCTCAGATAATTTATTTATCTCAATATTCTCATTAAAATAATTAAGAAATCTAGTGATGTGTGATTTATAATTACTAAATGTTTTATCACTTTTGCCTCCTAACTCTAAAGTGTATCTCACTTTCTCAACCCATTTTTGTTTATTCTTTTCTGTGTTTTTCATAAAAAAATCTCCCTTCATTTTAACTAAAGAGAGAAAATAAATCTTTAAAAATTTTTGATTTAGTGTATAATATTAATTGTGTTGAGATTTATTATTCTTTCTTTAGCGAGATTTATAATAATCCAACACTTTTTGTTTTGCAAGCATTTTAATTAAAATAGAAGACTTTTCGTTAGAAATTTGGTACAATAGGCGTAAGAGGGTGCGCCAGTTCGGCGTTTAATATATAGTTGGTGGGAACCCAACCTAGTAAGACCTAGCAAGTCGCTAGTAGCGAGACTCCCTGGAGCCGAAGTCGTGAGATCAGGTTTAAGCAAAGGGTGAGCAAGAATTCGAGCCATAATACGAAAGTGTGAAGCTAGTTCAGCCTCGTAAAACAATAAATAAGTGGATGCTGATACAGTCCTCAATGTCGTAAGCAATATCGATAATATCGTTAAATGCGAGATATTATTTTGAAATCCACCGGGGTCAATAGAGCATGGCGAGTTTAACATTGTTATATTAAGCGTACCTGGGAGGACTTATAGTTTCCAAGCACAAAAGGTTTAGAACACCAATTGTTAAGGTAAAGAGTATTCAAGAGCAATAAAACTTAAGAATATTCCTAAGAATTATAAGTAGTCGGACTAACTCATAGTAGCGATGAAAGAAGAAATGATTCTGGAGCGAAGGGGTTAGCATATAATTGTTTCTTTTAAGCGAAACACTTACAACCCGAAAGAGGAGGCGAAATAAGTGGCAAATGAGTTAAAAGATATAGAATATCATTCTAGGAAAGGAGAAAAATTAGAGAATTTAATTCGATATGTGAATAAGGAGACACTAAAAGAGCAACATAGAAAACAACAAAGTGGAAAAGCAAGTGGAGTAGATAAAGTCACTAGGATAGAATATGGTGAAAACTTAGATAAAAATGTAGAAGACTTACTTAATAGAATGAAAAGTTTAAGTTATAAACCAAAACCAGTAAGAAGGACATATATTCCAAAGGCAAATGGGAAAATGAGAGGACTAGGAATACCATCATATGAAGATAAATTAGTACAAGGCTGTATGGCAAATGTACTTGAAGAAATATATGAATGTAAATTCTTAGATTGTTCATTTGGATTTAGAAAGGGAAGAAATTGTCATCAAGCACTAAGAGAAATCAATCAAACAATAATGACAAAGAAAGTTAATTACATATTAGATTGTGATATAAAAGGCTTCTTTGATAATGTAAATCACTCATTTCTAATGAAATTCTTAGAACATGATATAAAAGACAAAATATTTCTAAGATATGTTAAGAGGTTTCTCATAAGTGGGTACATGGAGGATATGAAATATTATGAAAGTGATAAAGGAACTCCACAAGGTGGACTTATTTCACCAATATTAGCCAATGTATACTTGCATTATGTTCTAGACTTATGGTTTAAGGCAATTAAACCAAAATTAAAAGGAGAGGCATATATAGTAAGATATTGTGATGATTTTATAATAATGTTTCAATATGAAAATGAGGCTAAAGAGGTATATGAGCATTTAATCAAAAGATTTGCAAAATTTGGACTTGAAGTAGCAGAAGATAAAACAAAGATAATACCATTTGGAAGATTTAAAGGCAATAAAGAAACGTTTGATTTTCTAGGCTTTATGCACTACAATGGGACAACAAGAACAGGAAAATATATGGTTGGGCATAAAATAAGCAAGAAGAAAAGGAAAGTAAAACATCAAACAATAGGTAAATGGTTAAGAGATAATAAGCATATAAACATAATTTTATTAATAAAGAAATTAAATAAGAAGTTAACAGGAATGTATGCTTATTATGGAATTAATGGAATGTTAGAGGAATTATATAAGATATATTATCACGTGAAATATATGTTATGGCAAGTAATTAAAAGAAGAAGCCAAAGAAGTATAAAATACTTTAAATTCTTAAAGATACTTGAGAAGTTTCCAATAACAGAACCTAAAATCTATAAAGATATTTGGAACTGGAATGGATAAAGATTATA
>CANOYI010000151.1 GCA_947571515.1 uncultured Clostridium sp.
TCCATAAAGAAAATAAGACATTGGGTTATCATATAATTCAATCATTTAAAGGAAATGAAGTAACACCAGAGAAAGCAAATAAAATTAGTCAAGAACTTGCTGAAGAGCTATGGGGAGATAAATATCAAGTAATCATTTGTACGCATATAAATAAAGAAAACGTGCATAATCACATGATATTAAATTCCGTTTCATTTGTAGATGGCAAAAAATATCATAATAGTAATGAAGAAATTGCATTAATGAGAGATACTTCAGATAGACTATGTTTAAAATATGGATTGTCCATTGTAGAAACAGAAAAAGCTAAACAAGAAAAAGTTTTTAGAAACAAAAGAATTGATAATTTTAATCGTAGTAACGAAAAAATGCAAAAGATAAGAAATGATATAGATGAGGTAATAAACTCCGTTAAAAAGTATTCTGACTTTAAATTTGTACTGAATGCTAAAGGTTATGAAATATATGATAAAGGAAAATACTTTAATATAAAATCCCCCTACTTTTCAAGAAATATAAGATTAAAAAGAGCATTTGGAGAAAATTATTCTTTAAGCAATATTAAAGAAAGAATTTACTATAAGAATAAAGAAAAACTGCCTATTGCTAATTTTAAAAAGAAGTATTATAGAAAAGTTTATAAAAGTATAAAAATAAGTAATTATTTGCTAAAAACAAGTTCTTTTTATAGATTATATGTTCATTATTTATATAAATTTGGAAAACTACCTGCTAAAAACGGATATAAAGAATTAACTCCAGCTTATTTCAAACAAAAGAAAGAAAATGAAAGAATATTTGAAGAATTAAATTTTTTAGCTAGGAATAACTTTAAATCTACACATGATATTCAAGATTATCAAATTTTCTGCGAAAACAAACTTCCAGAACTCAAAAGCCAAAGAGAAAACTTATGGCGAAAATACAATAAAACTACTAATGAACCCCAAAAAGTAGAAATCAAGTCACAAATTAATTTACTATCTGAAAAGATAACAACTATTAATAATTATACTAATATTTGTGGTAAATGTGTTATTAGATTTAAAAAATTAAGAAAAGAATATCTTGAACAAGAACAAACTAAAGAAAAGGCACAAAAACTTATAAAAGAAGATAAAAAGAAAAAAGCTAGAAATAGATAAAATAAAACTTACCTACTATGGTTCTACTTATTTTACATTTTCATATTATGTAACTTTGTGTTAAAATTAATATGTACCAAATATTTGAAGTATTCGAAAGGAGAAAAGTACATGAAAATTTTAGACAAACTCTTTCGGAGGAAAAAAGGTTCGATAGATATCGTAACCATTACACCTACCGATACAACACCAGAAAATGCCCGAGCAAACTATTATGCAGATATGTTACTCGAGGCTAACCTGAAACCATTAACCAAAACAAGACATTTTCAGAAGATATTGACTGAATTTCCTGTTGACAAAATCGTTGTATTTTTTAATGTGCAACTGCTTGAAGTTGCAAGCGAAGAAGATTTTGTAGCATTAGACGAGTTCATCAATTTAGCAAAGGAAAAGAAAGCAGAAAAGTCTTTTTATAGGGGATTGCGTCATGGTCCTGCTGTGATTAGTGCCTTTTCTAAAGACCTTATTCCTGAAAAATTTGATGGTGATTATTTCTTTGGATGTCCTGTAGTAGCAATGTATTTGTAACATTTTCGTGATTAAAAATAAGGAGGAAGAAAATGAAAAAACTTTGGGTCGAACTTGATTGTTCAACTAAATGTCTTATCCTATTTCACGTAGCTGGCTATACAATGTGTGGTTTCATGCTATTAGGAGGAAAACTCTTTGGAAGTCAGGTAGGAGGAATTGTTGGTATGATAATTTTTTGGGTTATGTGGTCAGCAATACTTGTTATTCGTGACTTTAAAGCAAAAAATTAGTAGCAATACCAAACAACTTAAACAATGAGGTGAAACAGAAATTTTTGTTTCACCTCATTGTTTATCCAATAATTATTATTCCAAAAGCACCTAATAATGCTAAAATTACGCCAACTAAATTAACTTTATTTATTTTTTCTTTTAAAAATATAAATGAATAAAGTAAAACAAATGGAGTATAAATGGCTGTTAATGGTGAAGCAATAGAAGCATATGTATAATTAAATGATACTAATAAACAACCTGTTCCGATTACATTTAATAATGAACCTATTATAGAATATTTATACACTTTAACACCATTCTTTAAATCAGCAATAATCATTTTTGGATTTTGCTTAGCTAAAAATAAATATATAATTGCAACTGGAATTTGAACAATTGCTATAGCCACTAAAAAATTAAATGAAGATGTTTTATCAATAATACCTTTTGTTAATGTATCTGAAATACCAATTGCAATAGCTGTAAAAAAAGGAACTATTATTGAAAGATTTTTTAGGTTTTTTAATTTAAAATCAGAATCAAAAGCAGTTAATATAGTTCCAATAATAGTAATTAATACTAATGAAATTTGTATTAATGTTAATCTCTCATTATTTATTAAAAATGAAAATAATAGTGTATATACAGGGTATGTTGCTATTAACACTGTAGAAACACTCAAATTGCCTTTTGATAAAGCATAAAATACTAATGCTTCGGAAAGAATTGCAGAAATAACAGCATATAGTAAACAATTAAGTATTCCTTCAAATGTTGCACCAAAGATAAAACCAATTGGAATCCATATAACTAATCCGAAAAGCATATCAAATAAGTATGCAACAGCTGGATCTAATTCCTTATAACTTTTCTTTAATAATATTTGCATTCCTGTCATAAAAAATGCTGACAATAGTGCAATAATAATACCAATCATCTAATTTTCCTCCTCTTATATATCTAATAATTTACATTGTTCTTTATACCAAGCTGGAGTACAAATCATAATTATTTTGCAATTACCACTCCAATAATATATTTCTTCTTTATCTATTAAAATAACATCGCCTTTTTCAAAAGAAATTGTTTCATCTTCTTTATTAATTTTTCCATTTCCCTCTAATATGTAGCATAACTCTTTACACTTTTCATTACTACAATATCCCTTTTCTGGATATCTACCACTAATTGTATTTATACAAAAATCAATATCTTTATCATTTAATGCAATAGAATATTCTAATAACTTACTGGTATTACTATTTTTTATAGTTTGAGCATTATTAAACTTTACTATTTTCATTTTAAACCTCCATTTATTTTGTTACTAGTGTTAAATTATCAAAATAATCTAAAACATTGTCAATAACATCTTTTATAGGTACTTCTAACCAATTATTATTAGCTGTGTTTATTCTTGATTGAAATCTACTATTATTTAATATACTTGTTAATCTTTTATATATATTTTCTATTGTATGTTCTCTCATATTTTCATCTTGAAAAATTAATATGTGTATGTATTTTATTAGCTTGTCCTTATCTAAACTTTCATTATTAATTAAATAATAAAAATCAAAAATATCTTTAAATCTTGTAGAAGTAATACCAAATTTTAATAATGATTTTAATTTTTCTACAATTATTTGTTCTTTAGAATTTATAAGCAAGCTAACACTTTCATCTATTATATTAAAATCAAAATAATACTCATCTTGTTCCATATCAAAGTATTTATGTACTCCAATATCTAGTTTTGAACTTATTGAATATTTATTTTTATCTGTTAGTTGTATATAAACTCTTTTACCATCATAGTCTTGATGATGTAAAGGTTCAATTTTTCCAGTAACTTTTATTTTTACACCATCATCTGTATTGTTTAATTCTTTTATAAAATTAAGAATTGATTTATCTTCTAAAGAATATTTTATAAAGTCAATATCCATATCTCGAGTTGCACGACGCATATCTTTAGAAATATTGTGCATTACAACTCCACCTTTTACAGTTATATTTTTATTATATTTACTATTTCCAATTTTAAGTAAAACAATATCTTGAGCAACTTTCGGAATTGCATCATCTTCAGAATAACCTGCTGATATGTATTTGTTGACAGCTTCATATATATCCATTAAAACACCTCGTCTTGTATTATTTCAAAAATTTTATCTCCATTTACAAAGTATTGTAAATATTCTTCT
Organism: uncultured Clostridium sp.; assembly: GCA_947571515.1. Lineage (GTDB taxonomy): Bacteria > Bacillota > Clostridia > TANB77 > CAG-508 > CAG-269. The sequence continues at coordinate 4,102 of CANOYI010000151.1, forward strand.
ATCTTTTGTGTGTCTAATGAATTGGCTAGTTTTCTATAATTAGATATAATTTCTTTATATAAGTCATATCCAATTTGATTTTTGTTTCTAGCTAAATCAATTAGCATTCTTTCTTTATCATAAATATTTATCTTTATTCCTTCATAATCAATTTCAGTTTTTCCCAAATTATATAATTCATCTTTCATACGGATTTGTTTTATTTTATCTGAAGTAATAGTTGTTCCATTTCTGCTTGTAGCCAAATACATTGTGTTTGGAATAACATCTGTTAAATTGTGATAATAATAAGCAGAGCAAGAAGTAAATACTCCATAAGGGTATTTCTTCATTATAACTGCTAAATAATGAACATTAGGAATATCAGAATATATACCTTTTTCAATTTTAAAAAATTCTTTATTTTTCAATGCTTTTCGTATTTGATAAGTGCTTTTATATTTATTTTTTATTTCGTTGTAAGTATATAACATATATTTTCCTCCAAAAATATTTTAACCTAATCGCCACCATAAGTCAATAGTTTTGGTGGTAATTAGGTTAATTTTTCTATTATTTTATTGTTCATTTAACCATTTCATATATTCTTCTTGTGTCAATTTTCCATTGCTAATTTTTTCTTTTAACTCTGCATTTTTCCTTTTAAATTCAATAAATTCTTTTTCATATTCATCATTCATAGGATTTCTTCTTGT
>CANOYI010000152.1 GCA_947571515.1 uncultured Clostridium sp.
ATCGCAGTTACTAAGAGATAATTATTGATAAGTAAATCAAAATAAGCTCATTTCCGTTTTAGGGGATGAGCTTATTTTTGTGATGAAAATAAATTGTTTAAAAGTTAAAAATATGCCATTTAGTTTTAATTTTTAATCAAAAAAACGCTAAATCATTCAGATTTAGCGTTCGTAATAAAGGTTAAACTTTTAAAGTAGTAGCCTTATTTGTTAATAATAGTTTTACCAGTAAAACATTCACCGAATAGATCAACTGCTAATGGATCCATATCATTTGTAAATTCCTTTACTGAAATAGTTAAAATTTATTTCTTGCTTTCTTTCATAATTTTAATTATCCTTTTTATTTTTTAATGTTGACTTAATAATATTTTATTTTTAAAATTAAGTCAAGTAGTTTAGGAGGAAAAATTATGTATAATCCAGTTTATAAATTAAAAATAAATTGTTTATCAAATAGCTATAAGGTTAATTTTGATAAACAATGGATTTATTTAACATCTAAAGAAAATACTATTCCAACAATTGGATGGAAAATACATATTTCAGCATCTCCTGTTGATTTTTGGAAAATAGTGGAAAGAGTTTCTAAAATTGTAATAGAAAAAAAAGATACTTTTAAGATTCCGATTGATTATCATGCCATGCTAGCATTGACCACTGGCGGAACTAAGCTTGAAACACAAGTAAAAATGATAACTATTTATCCATCTGACCAGAGTTTTGCTAATTTAAAAGATTATGCGGAAAAATTAAGTGTCGATCTCAAAGAGAATAAGTATCCTATAGTTAGATGGGATTATAGATTTAAAGATACTAATGTTTTTTTCAGATATGGTGCTTTTTTAGCAGAATATCTGCCGGATAGTATGGGGTACTTAAAACCTGCTATTAATTATGAAGGAAAAAAAGTATTAGATTATCGTAAAAGTCTATTGAAAACTGCAATCCCTACTTTTTTAAAGCCTCCTCTTAATGAAAAAGAACGAATAACACTAAAGTTAGAAAAATTAGGCTTCGAAAAGATTAAGCATATTAATACAACTAGTAAAGGGAATACATTTGTAGCTTTTTATAAAAATAAAAAGGTATTTATAAAACAGGCGTATGCAAATGAACTTATTGATAAGTTAGGAAGATCTGCAGCGGATAGATTGAAAAATGAATATTACTATTTAAAAAAAATTCACAATATTATTAATTCTGTAAAACCTATTTTATTAAAGGAGTATACGAACGAGTCAATATTAGTCGAAGAATTTGTATACGGTTTTTCATTAAGTGAATATTTTAGAACCGGAAAATATTATGATGCTGATAGAAATCAAAGAAATATATTTATAGTTAAAATTATTGATTATCTATTATCAGATATTAAAAAATTACATAATAATGGCATTATTTTTAGATATGTATCTCCAAGTAATATTATTGTAAACAACGATATTCCCATACTTATAGATTACGAGCTAGCAAATCAATTCTCTAATTTAAAAGCTTATGATGGGGCAACTCCAGGATTTTTTTCAATAAGAGAAAATGGTGTTAGACGTTGGTCTACTCAACGAGATGTATATGGCTTAGGAGCCCTTATATTCTATTTAACTACTACCGTAAAACCAATTTATCAGGAAGATTTAATTAGCTCTAAAAAGCAAAGAGAAAAGTTAGAAAAAATTGCTATTGCAATAAATAAGAAAAATTCTAGGATATTGCAATTGTCTTTTCTTGGTATTGAAATGATGTATCACTGTGAGAAAGAATTATCATATTTTATAAAAAAATTTTATTTAATAAAAAATTTTACTTTAGATATGCCTCTAAACGAGCCGATAATATCTAATACGATCAATCTAAACTTAAAAGCCTATCTTAAGGAAAGAGCTAAAAAAATAGTAATTACCAATAATAAAGTGACTAATAGGATAGATGTTTTAAGAAAAACTCAAATTATTAGTTTAGATGGAGGATTAGTGGCGGATCTAATGTTATTAAAAAATCAAGCTTATTCGAATAAAAAATATTCTTATAACAAAATGACTAAGTTGTTAAATACAATCAATTATGCTTATGGTTATATTCCACACTATAATGTCCATAATTTAATTACAGGCGACGTAGGTCTTCTATACTGTATTGACTGGTACAATAAATTTTACTCAAATATCAAATATAGGGACTTACGAGAAAAAATTATCATTTCGTTAGAGAATACAGATTTTGAAAAATACTATACAAGTTTTTTGTACGGAAATTGTGGAATTGGATATATGTTGTGCAAAGCATATCATCTTTCTAAGGATAAACGTTTACTAAAAATAATTAATACACTTATAAATACAGTATATAAACGTATTGAAGTAAGAGACGGAAAAATTATTGATATCAATGCAGGTAATGCAAATTATAAACTTAATAATAAAATTTTAGATCTAGGCTATGGATCAGTTGGAGTTGGAATATTTTTCTGCGAGTATCTAAAAATTATGGATAATAAAAAAATTCTAAAGATTACAGATATGATTTATGAACAAATAAATATGAAGAAAAATTATAAAAATAGATACATATACTGGCAAATGTCAAATTTTGACAATCACCATTATCCCTTACTTTTTTTCAGGAACAGCAGGAATAGGAGTATTTTTAATATCTTATAAGAGACTAACTAAAAAACACATAAATAATATAGATAATATACTTGGTCTAATAAATCATACGTTGCTAAATTTAAATATTGTATTTACAGCTAATCTACTACAGGGAGCAGCGGGAATTTTATTTTTCTCAAAGTATTATGAAAAAGGAAAAGAATTAGAAAGTAAATATAGAAAAATAATATATGCTATGTCTTCTAAAAAAGGAGCATATAGATATTGGACGGATCCGTCTAGATATAATCGAAGAGATGACTCTTTTTTAACGGGTACTCCAGGAATTTACTATGTATTGACAATGTCTAAAGAAAGAGGGTTGAGGGAATGACTTTAAAATACGCATCAAAAATAAATGTTACATTGTATATTTTATTATCAATTATATATGCATCGGGGAATGTTGCAATTGCATATGTTTCAAAATTAATGCTAAATAATGCTCAATACCAGCGTGGAGGATTAACTCAACTTTTAATAATCGCTTTGTTGGGTTCTCTTATAATAGTAATAATTATGTTTTCTAACTTTGCATATAAATATTTAAAAAATAAAATTATTTTAGAAATTAATCTTGAATTGAAAAAAAGATTAATGACTCATTTGATGAATAAAAATGGCACTTCTCAAAAAGAAGGACTTAACTTGATGACAAATGATTTAAAGCAAATAGAAACATTAAAAATCAGTAATGAATTATTGATTATTACAGAGATTTTTTCATTTGTTTTATCATTAGTAGCTGGATTATTAAATAGTTGGTTTTTAACTATAATATTTATGATTACTACCTTATTACCCGGCTTAATACAAAAATTATTTGTCAAAAAGATTCAAAGTAAATCAAAAAAATGGGAACAAAGAAATGCAAACTATACACAAAGAGTAAGCGATGGATTAAATGGAGCAGTAACTGCAAATTTATATAATGCGAGAAATTCAGTCTTAGAGAGGATTATTACTGATGCTAAAAGTATGGAAAATGCTTTAAAGTCATTAAACTATACTCAAGATGTAGCAAATCAAATTATTATCGCTTTAGCTGATATCTTTAGTTTTATTCTCCCATTTTTTATAGGTGCTGTTTTAATGTATAACGGTCAAATTGGTTCGGGTACTTTGATTATGATTGTTCAATTATCTAATAATTTTATTAATCCTATTGTTAATATTTTTGATCAATTGAATCAAATTAAGTCAACTGAACCAATTTGGAAAAAAATAGAAGTTGGATTAAATGATGTTCCAACAGCTCCAAATGATCAGAAACAGACTTCTAATCGTACGTTCAAGAAATTACAAACAGATAGTTTAACCTATAATATAAATGGAAAAAACATATTTACTGATTTATCACTTACTATTCCTCATAAAAGTAAAGTTTTGATTACAGCACCAAGTGGATGGGGAAAATCGACATTTTTACAGTTATTATTGGGAAAATTAAAACCTGATAGTGGAAAGATTTTAATTGATTCTGAGAATATTACTAATAACTGGGAAACAGCCCATAATTATTTTAGTTATGTAACCCAATCTCCTTTTATTTTTGATGATACATTGGAATTTAATATTACATTGGGTAAAAAGTATCCATCAAAAAAGTTAAATGCGGTTATTGAGAAAGCTGGATTAAAGGAATTGGTTGATGAAAAGGGTTTAACTTACTCGGTAGGAGAGAAAGGAAAAAATTTATCAGGAGGGCAAATTCAAAGAATCGAAATTGCAAGGACTTTACTATCAGATCGACCTATTATGTTGGCTGATGAGGCAACCAGTGCTTTGGATCAAAAATTATCCGAAAAGATTCACAGCATTATTTTAGATAATCCGAGATTAACTGTTATTGAGGTAGCACATAAAATTTCTACTAAAGAAAAAGAAAAGTTCGATAAAGTATTAAAATTAGATGAACTAGCAAAACAGAAGTAAGGATAAATAAAATCTTGGGTTGAAGAATCAAGAAATTAAGAATAAGCTCATTTCCGTTTTAGGGGATGAGCTTATTTTTTGTTCTAAATTTAGGACTAGAATTATATAATTACATA
>CANOYI010000153.1 GCA_947571515.1 uncultured Clostridium sp.
TTCGTCCCCACTGGTTCCGGGTTTAAATGGGGACGTTTCTTATTTTTATAATTAATCAAACTAGTAAGCACAACGTCCCCATTTAAACCCGGAACCAGTGGGGATTTAAACCGGGAACCAGTGGGGGCATTTTATTTTATAATTTCATATACTACAAAATAATCATCTTGATACAGCTCATTATACTTCTCAGGCTCGGTTTTAGTAATAATCATATTAATTTTTGAATTCTTATAAGTAATCACATGAGTCATATCATACTTTTCAAAAATATCGCCATAAAAACTTCCAATACTAGACATATCAATAAAATCCATAAAAATATCTTCTTCTTTTCCACTAAATTCTGGTGCATATAAATCTGCCCTAGAATCGATAAATACTGGTATTCCTCTAAATAGCAAATAACTGCCATAATTATATTCGTTATAAAATTTTGCTGTATTTAAATTAATATTATTTAAAATAAAATCAGATGCTTGTACTGGATAAACACTCTCATCTATGTATTTATCATTAAATTTGTCTTTTCCAAGATAATAACTTAAACCTAGCATCATAGCTGTTATTACTATAATACCTACTACATGAAGCAACTTATTTATTAGCTCTTTTTCCTTTTGTTTGGTATAATTTTCTAATAATTGGAGTATCAATCTATTTAAAATAACAGAGCCAACAATGGCAAACATCGTTATTTGTCTTCTTGAACTAATCATTAAATAGCATAAACCACCTATCATAAATAGATCACTTAATCTAATTTTGGATTTCGTAAAAATTAAAATCGCTAAAAATAAAATAAGAACACACATTGCATCTGTATCATCTGATAAAGTCATTGGTAAATGTTCGTTGATATTTTCAGTCGTATTTCCCTGCATTGTTTTTGCTAGATAAGTATATGGTGTTGTTCCCAATGGTGTTAATAATCCGGTTAATAAACATATTAGCATAATTAAAATGAGCCATTTTACATTTGAATTTTTAATCAATTTGATTCGATATGGATTTTGTAAATCTTTTGTTCTTTTTATTTTGACTTTATCAATCTTTGCTTCTAAATCCTCTAGTTCTTTTTTTAGTCTTTCTATTTTTTTCTCTTGTCCAACTTTTTTAGTATATTGATTTATCTTAATTTTTAACATGGTTGTTTTTACTTTTCTGTATATAATTGTCTCCGCTAATAACGCAATTACGTATTCTGCTATATATGGTAAGTATAAAATAAAATAAAATGGAAACACGGCAACATGTATATTGGCTATAATAATAGGTATCATAATCAAACCTATTGCATATCTTTTCTTTTTAGTCTCTAAGAATTTCTCAATTAGATAAATGGTTAAGATAAACAAAATAAAAGTAACTAGCTGTGCTCTTGCTGCTATATATGCTCTTATGATATACATGACCCCTATGGTGATTAAAAATGAGAATAATTGATTTTTAGCTAACTTTGTATTTACAAAATAGATAGACAATCCTAAAGTAATCGATAACATACAGGTTGTAATATAAATTCCAGTAAATCCAAACACACTATAAATAAAATATGTGATTAAATCATATCCCCAGTGAGGATACGTATAATTCAAATCTTCATGCCAAGAAAATGGGTCTTGCCTATCAATTCCATTTTGTGCAATATGTTCTCCTACTTTAATGGTATAATAAGTATCATTCTGAAAAGTTACTGGTGTTAAGGCTATACAAAAGATAGCAATTAAAATAACTGTTAATATCGTAAATTTAACAGATGCATTTATTTTCTCTTTCGCTTCTTTTTTCATAAATATGAGTCTCCTTTTTTCAATTTTAACCTTCATTATTAGTTATATAAAATATCTCCATTAGCAAATTTTATTATATTTTTTATGAAATGACAATTCGGGGGGACCAACAAATTATAGACTGTTACCAAATTTCCAATTTGGCTTACAGTCTGTTATGTAGTTGGGAGTCATGAAGAAAAAATATAATAAAATTTGTTAGAATATATTAATTTTACTTCTTATATTTTTTCAATTATATCAAAAAAAGTTTCAAAAGACTAGTCTTTTAAAACTTTTTGCTATAATTTATTTAATTATTTATACAATCCTAATTTTATACTGCCTGTTGATTTTCTACTACTTCTTCTTTCTCTTTCTCAGTATCTTTTTCTTCTATTACTTCTAAACTTCCAATTGATACTTCATAAGCAACTCTTGTTTGAGAAGTTCCATCTTCATATTTTTTCTCATAGGTTCTAGATTGAACTCTTCCCACTATTTTTACTTGTGAGCCAACTTCTAAGTTTTGGCAAAATCTTGCATTTCTTCCCCAAGCAATACATGGGATATAATCTGATTTATTATAAGCTCTATTAACAGCAAGCAATATGTCTGATATTTCTCTTCCAAATGGTGTTTGTCTATAAATTGGTTTTTTGCATATATATCCAATTAGTACTACTTCGTTTGTAATCGAATCTTTTCTAACCATTTCGTTCTCTTCTTCTTCGTCATTTTCTTCTACTTCGATAACATCTTTGGCAAATACTGTTAAAATTAATCTGTTTCTTTCATTTTCATAACTGTTATAAGATCTAAATTGACCTTTTACTAATAATTTTTTACCTTCTTGTAAGGTACCTTCTTCAATTAGTCTTTCTGATATAGTAATTGGTATAATATCTTCATTTCCACTTAAACGTAAGATAGCTAGTTTAAAAATGTAAAATCTTTCTCCATATATCTCGTGACTAAATTCTTTTTCTCCTGTAACTTTTCCAACTAATGTTAAATAGTTGTTTTCTAAATAATTTGTATCCAATCTCTTTTCCTCCCTATCTTTTTCTCTTTTATCGATTTGTATTTTTTCCTTATGCACGATTAACTACAGTTATTATTATACACTATTTTTTTGGTTTTGTCTACATAAAAAGTTAATTTTATTCAAAAAAGTCAGTTTTTCCCTATATTTCCTCGATTATGCTTTTGTGGTATATTTTAAAAAGTGCATAAATGATCAAGATTTCATAGGTTTTTAATGCATTTTTTTCTTCTTTTTTAATTCTTCTCTCTTCTATTTCTATTTTATTTCCTTCTCTATCTTGTATGTTCTTCTGCCAATAAACCAAAATATTTGTGTCACTAATACTAGAAACTGTAATATTCGCTTTTTGATTCAATCCATAGGTTATTGTATTTGGCATCTTTCCTATTTCTTCTTTCACATTTCTATCTGTATTGATGATTAAATACTGCGTATTTTCAAAAATCTTTTTTAATATCTCTTGATTATTCTTAAATTTATCTAAATTGTCTTCTGCTATAATGATTTCAAATTTTATATTTTTTATGTTTTCTATACTTCTAAGATTGATTTGAATAAAATTGATGGTTTCATCTTTTATTTCTTCTGTAATCTTCTTTTTGATGTTTTCAAAACATTTTTTACCTGCAACGATACCAATAAATGACATTTTTCATCCCCTATTACCATACTCATTTTTCATTATTATTTCCTTTTCTGGTAATTTTATACACTATCCTAGAAAATGAATTTTCTATGATAGTGTAATGATTTCACAGAAAATTTCTAAAGAAATTTTTGCGGACAAACAAATACGCAACATATAAGTAATCTAAAAAATCAAAAAAACGATTTATGTTGCTTTTGTTCTCTATTGTCTATTTATTTTACCTACTATTTTCTATCTGGGTACCGTTGCTGTTAATGGTATAGTTTTCTAAATAAATAAGGTCAGATATAGTAACTACTTCTAGTCCTTTTTGTTTGATATTTTTTAGTAATCCCTCTAAGCTATTGGCTGTATTTTTGGTACCATTATGACTTAGGATAATATCTCCTGCTTTGATTTTTCCCTCTAATCGTTTCCACATTTCATCTCCTGTTAATCCTGTATAATCAAGTGTATCCAAATTCCACTGTATGGTGTGATATCCTTTGTCTTGTGCTGCTTTGATAACGGTATCATTGTATTCGCCATAAGGTGCTCTGTAAATGGTTGTTCTTTTTCCTGTTATTTTTTCAATTTTGTCATTGCTTTTTTCAATTTCTTCTATATTTTTTTCATAACTTAAATTATTAACATGAGGATGTGTATCACTATGGCTGGCTATTTCATGACCTGCTTCATGGATTTTTTTTGCTGCCTCTGGATATTTTTCAATCCATTCTCCTACCATAAAAAACGTTATTTTTACATTGTTGTCTTGCAAGGTTTTTAGAATAACATCTATGTCATCTGCATTCCAAGCACAGTTCATGGTAAATGCTACTCTTTTTTGTTCCGTTTGTACATTATAGATTGGTAATAATTTTTGCGTTGCGCTTGCTGTTGGTATAGTATCTCCTTTACTGCTAGTATTGTTTAGGCTTCCTGCTACACAAAATAGTAATACGACTGTCACAATGGATACTAGGTATGTGTATATTTTTTGCCTGTTTACGATAAAAAACATGAAAATTCCTCCTAAGTTAAAGCTACTTTAATTGTATGCTTTTTCTTGTAGGAAAATGCGAAAACAATTAAATCTTTTATCAATATTTATTTTAAGTTTCGACTTTTTTGCAAATTTCTCCACTAGTGGGCATTTGGTTACTAGTCAGTCTAATTATTTGTTTTCTTGTGAGAAAGCTTAATATATGATTTTTTCATACCTTGTGTG
>CANOYI010000154.1 GCA_947571515.1 uncultured Clostridium sp.
GAGAGAAAACAGAATAATACAATATATTGATAATTTGTAGTTATCCGTTGAAGTTGTATTATTTTTATTGATAAAAGGATATAATGAATCATGAATGAAGAGATTAAAAAGTATATTCAACAAATAACACCTGAAAGATTCGAGTCACTGTGTGTAGAGTATCTAAGAATCCTAAAAGGCCCAACATATAAAATAAAAGGAACACGTTATTGTAAAGATGGCGGAAAGGACATTGTTGGGACCGTCTCAAATGAAATCCCTTATGAAATATGGGCTGAATGCAAAAAACATAGTCGTACGGTTGGATTAGAAGAAATATCAAAAAATGTCGTATTAGTTTTGTCAGAAAATGTAAATGAGCTGATTTTTTTCTCAACAAGCAATATAGCAAGTTCTGCACAAAAACATATATCAAATTTAGGTGCTCGACATAACTTTTCTGTCGCTTTTTATTATGGAGATAATTTATTTGAGGCATTGTCTATATTACCAGTCTTTAGGAAATCCAATAAGGTATCCTATCCTAAGGAATCTCTAAGTATTCCATTGAAAGCAGTTTCTAAACTTACTAAATATGAAAATTCAGAATTTTATGAAGAAGTTGACACCTTAATTTTAAGTAGAGATATGATATTTTATATTGATGTTTATATTAAAAATCAGTCTTCAACCATAATAAAAAATATCCACTGTGCTATTCAAGAATGTAATAGTGTGATTTTTTATACGAATAAATTTGATATGGATTTTCAATTGGCACCATATTGTGAACGGGTTTTACAGATCAAAGCAAAAGTTCTAGATTGTAAACAGTCATTTCCCATTCCTTATATAAATATAAACTATGACTATATGGATGAAATAAATGTTGTTACTCTAAAAAATGGATTTGTTGATCCAACAAAATTGATATACTTTCCATTAGTGGGTGTTGAACTTAATAATGACCTAAAGTTTAAAATAGAACCTCTTTTATCAGGAAAGAAGAGAACCTCTTACTTAATAGATATACGAGGGTGTTCAGGTGTTGGAAAAACCAGATTCATAAAGGAAATACTATCTTTGGCAGATTCCTATAATTGGCACATACGATCTTATGATGGGAAAAAAGACAAGGATCTACGTATTATAAGAGATTTGTTATGCTTTTTTATGGGAATTCCATATTATACTGGCAATATAAATTTTTCTGTTAACGAAGTTCGAAATATTTTAAAAAATCAAGGGGATAATGAGGAATTTGCGGAAATACTCTATGATTTTATTTACGCTAAAAAGATAAATCCGGATACTCTTTATTATATTGAAGAAGCTTTTATTTATTTTTTGAAAAGGCCTTACTTAGATTATCCATATTTAATTACGATAGATAATATTCAGGACATGGATAATTCTGTCATTGAATTTTTAAAACATATAATACGTATATTAGAAAATACACCTACGAAATTCATTTTAGTTATGGGTACAAATACGGAAATAATTCCAAATCATAATCTTTCTGAAATAAATTTGTTTTTAGAATTTTTAGAAAATTTTTCAGACGATTATCATAAGTTATATTTGTTAGGAGATATGGCAAAAGAAGATGCTGAAACATTATACATACATGCTCTGAAAAATTTAAAACAAAATGCCACGTTTTTAGAGAAAATGATTAGAAAGGCCGGAACTCGTCCTTTTGACATTATTATGCATATAAAGTATATGCAGGAAAGAAAGTTAATTAAATGGCTTGGAAATGATTCATGGTATATTGACGACTATAATGAATTTGAAAAATTTATAAACGGAATACCAATTAAAAGTGAAAACCTTATCAAAAAACGAGTTGATATACAAAAAGGCTTATATGAAAATGAAGTATGGAATATTTTTAAAAAATTGATTAAAGCAATTTTATACTTTGAGGATTGCTTGCCCATAGAATTTGCAAATGTAATACAAATAGATGAGGAGTTATTATTACAGTTTACAAGCTCGTTACTTTTAAAGTTGGATGATGTAAATTCAGACATACATTTTTATCATTATAATATTTTTCTTTATTTAAAAAAAATAAAAGTATATAATTTTGATAGAAAATTGGCTAATACTATTCTTTTATGGTTGAAAGATCATTATGCAGGAAAATATAAGCGTACCGAATTTAAATGTTTAATTGACATAGGAGATTTTGAAAAAGCCAAAAACTTAGGAATGGGAAATTTGAAAGAAAGCATGGATCTCTATAATTATGGTACTGCCATTGGTATAGCTGACATACTTCTTAAAAATCCCAATTTTATTCTTTCCTCAAAAGAAATTTTTAATATAAAATACATCAAGGCAGAAGCATATCGAGAAAGGCTGGATCATGAAAAAGGTGCAGAAATTTATGGGGAGCTTTTTGAATATCTGCAAGTAAATAATTATAGTTTTGATACCAAAGAATTGCAGTGTCGGTTTTATCACAATGCTGTTAATGCAAATTTAAATTCCGATCATCCTGATAAAGCCATTGAGATTTTGAATATGTTTTCAAAAATGGATATTCAAATTTTATATTATAAATTTATTTTACTGGATAGATATGCAGTGGCTTATTTAGCATTAGGAAATCTACAGGAGGCTAGGAAAAAAATTAAGGAAGCCACCAAAATTGCTTGTGAGGAAAAGAACCCCATATGGCTTGGAATTATTTATTCAGATACAGCTTATTTTTATTATAGAGGGTTACAAAATGCTGAAAAGGCAAAAGAGTTTTTTTATAAAGCGTACGATATTCAGTTTGACACCTCATTGGATCTCAATAGGCAAGGTGAATTGCTCCAACAAAAAGCTTTTGCAGAACTTTTAGATGGCAATATGGAATCGGCTATAAAAACAATAAATAATAGTATTGATATATGCACAAAAATTAATTCTACATATCTGGGAGTAAAAGCTATTAATTTAAAAGGTATCATAGAAATCTATCGTAATAATTTTGATAATGCATTAACTATCTGGTTAAATGGAGTCGACCAATGCCAGCAGATCAAAAATATCGTTTGTCAGATAAGAATATATGCCAATATGGGTGCAGCATATTTGTCAACCGGACAAAATAAATATTTTAAAAAAGGAGAACAAAATTTGTTGATTGCATTAGAATTATTAAAGCAAAACCATTTTTCTCCTTTATATTATAAAGAATTGTTTTATAATATAATACGTTTATATTTGTGGCAGGAAAAAAGCAATGATATAAAACTGCTATTGAAACAGTGGGGTTTTGATGAACTTTATGATTTCTATCAATTTTTTTTAACAGCAATTGATAATGAAAAGCAAGATTACGGAGTGATGTTTTATCACAATATTAATTTTATTTTTTAAGATTATAGCATCTATATGTTTCAATTTAATGCAAACTAAATTGAGCATATAGATGCTGTTTAGTATTGTAATAATTTATTTGGAAAAATCCAAATGTTCCTTTAATAATTCATCTATATGAATAATATTTCCATGCCGATCTATTATCAAATCATTTTTATTTGCTCTATTAATATACCAATGATAGTTTTCTTTTAAAAGCAAATAATCATCTGAAAAATAAAGAATTGGTAAATCAAGTCTACATATATTCCATGTCATAAAATCACTTAAAATGATTTTATTACCTGAGGGGTTTTTGAAATCGTATAGTTGTTGAATATGTAGATTATTCAAAGTAATAAAATTATCAATATAATCCTGCCGCTTTAATGAATTACTAAAATTGACCACTATAACCCGACAATTTTTCAGTGGGTTTTGGGAAGCATATATTCTATTTAATGTTTCAAGTGCAAGATGATCAATTTTCCCGCCTAATTTTTGAAAAAAGACAGCTTTTGAATCGGCATAATAATTTGTGCGGACATTGCCTGCAACATGTCCTCGATGGAATACAAAGGCTTTACATGACATTCTGTTTTTATTTCCTTGCAAATAATTTAAATATGTTAAATCAAAATCGTTAAACGCATTAAGATATATTGGATTCTGCATTCCTAATTTAAAATATAAGCTTTTGGTCATTAACATACATCCGGATGATAAAATAGGAAAATCCATATCCTCTTTTGGGCAATAATCCAAACTACGATTTTGCAAATAGTGTATAGTATCAACTCCATATATTCCGAATCCATAGCCAAACATTTTGTTTGTTCCCATATCAATAATGGTAGCCGAAACACATCCATAGCTATTAATATTACGATACGTGCAAATCATTTCTTCAAGCCATACTCCAGAAGGAAATATATCGCAATCCATTAGTAAAATATGATCATAATTTGCAGCTTGTACACCGCAATTACAAGCAGATGAGTAGCCACTGTTTTTCTCCATATTTATAATAAACAAGCTAATTCTTTTGCCATACACTTCCTGAATTGCAAGTAAATTTTTTCTGGGATTATCATTAACAATGATAATCTCTATTTTATGCTGCTCTGATACAATAGTTTCTAGTAAATTGTCAAGGCATGTTTTGAGTATGTTTATATTGTCGTAAAACGTAATAATAATGCTGATTTCCATAGCATACCTCCCATAAATCCATAACTGAATTGCTATCCTGCTTTTGCCTGTTGCATAATATTTTTCATTTGATTCGGAACTTTCACAGGTAACTTCAACGGATAACTACAAATTATC
>CANOYI010000155.1 GCA_947571515.1 uncultured Clostridium sp.
GATAATAAAATAATAGTTTTGAGATACAAAAAGTGATAAAAAAATAGTAAGAAAAAGACAACTAGTGATAAAAATTTGGATTCATTTTTATAAAATAAGATAATATTGAGATGATCATTACAAAGGAGATTAAGAAATAATCTAAGATTGTATCACAATAGTGTAAGAATAGGAAAAGGAAGTTTGGAAGAACTGTTTTTAGAAGAACGGAAGTTCAAGGGTACAAATTTTGGATAAAAAGAAAAGTATATTATAAGTTTCTAAAAAAAGTTTTGATTAAAGGTAAGTTCAAAATATCATGTGAGATAAGAAAAGTAAGTTCAGAAAATAGAAAAGTAAGTTTGGAAGATTAGGAATTGACTAAGCATACAGAAAGAAATGGAGAAGCAAGCAGTAAGATTAGAAAAAATTGGGTTAGAAAGTAAGTTTATAAGAACAATAGAGGTATAAAGGTAAGTTCAGTTAAACGTCTTAATGATAGAAAGTAAGTTTCAAGTAAAGGAAAGCAAAGGGGGCATAAATAGTGGAGAATAGAAACCTCTTTTCAGATAATAGGACATATAAGAACAGGACAGTTGATAACCAAAAGAGAGAAGCAATAAAAAGAGCCAATGATATCCTAAATTTTAAAGTGGATGTTAGGAGGACAACACTATACAGAAAAAAAGAAACAGAACGTCAAGAGAATAAGGGGTTTACTGAAGGTGGATATAATAGAGATAGTTTAACGGTATCAGGAATCAGACAAGCCTATAGAAATAATGGGGAAAATTTAAAGGGTAATGAGATGAATAATAGGAAAGGGGATAAACCAAATATGGCAGAAGGAAGTAAAGGAAAAGGACAGAGTAATTCATCAGATCGTGAAAAGATAACAACAAAATTATTGGTTGCTCTTACGGATAATACCGTTGGCTTTAATTTGTTTTTAAAGGATACAGAGAAAAAGATAATGACTATGCAATTTTATCCAGACACGGCAAAGGCTTTAAATGGAGAATTATTAAAAAAGATAATGCGTGCAGTTGAAAGCTATATTCGAGAGGCACAAAGGAATCAGGAAGAAGATTAAAGGAAGTCAGAAAAATGAAATAGAATGAAAAAGAGGAATCAGTTGAAAAAATAACTGGTTCTTTTTTTATGTACATCAAGATAAAAAATGATGTACTATTTGTAAAGCATTTTTATGATTAAAAAGTGAAAATTGAATATTTTGAAATTCAGTTGTAGGCTTATTTTTTCTTGAAAAATAAAAGTTCAGTCATGAAAATTTTTGCCAAGGAAAGAAATTTTTGGATTGAGAAGGGGATGACAGGAAAAAAAGAAGTGCTACTGAAACGTAAAAAATTGAATTAATAATGGAAAGTGAGGAAAAAGATATGAGTGAGAACATAACAAAAACAAGCAGTTGCCTAAAGGCAATCATTAGAGGGTTCTATAAAAATGGAGAAGTGGTAGCAGAGGGCAGTTTAAAGGGTTTTGTGATAAGACCCTCTGAAGATCAATGTAGGATCTGTGCTAAGATAGCCCATTTAGTGATGGATAACAATGGATTTTTTAAACCAGACACTAAATATTGGCTAACAGGATTAGACGAGTTTAACACTGGGGCAGATAATAAATACACCAAGAGAAGCAGAATCAATTACGATTTGAATATAAGATTGCCAAAACTCTTAGGGAGCAGCGCATTAGATGAAATCTGTAAAGGGACTGGAGATTTTACCAAATATGAGAAGATAATAGATAGCTTGTTGAAAAAATACCAAAACAAGTCAGTGTTTGATAAGCTGATCTTCAAGGTAAAGCAGGAAGGGATCAAGCCAAAGCCAATGGCATTGTCCTATGATGATATTATGACAGTGACAGACATTTTTACTACATATAATAAGGAAAGGATACGAACAGTAGAAAAGAAATTGACACCAGAATTAATTGGACACATCAAATATATGGAGGCTCATCCAGATAAATTGAGTGATACGGATAAAGAGATCTGGGAACTCCTAAACAATTTGGAAATGTAAAAATAAGTAAAAAATAGGAAGAAAAGACAGGGCTAGTTGAAAAAATAACAGTACTGAAGGAGATGGTGATATCTTTCTTTGGTACTGTTTTGTATGAGAGTTTGTATAGAAAAGTCTGTCAGATACCAAGATACCAAAAAAATTGATTTCTTTTATGAGAATAGTTTGATATAATATAGCTAGTTGAAATTTTGGAGGAGGTCAGGAGATATGGCAGGTATCAAGCTTGATAATAAAGGGAAGTTTATTTTGAATAGACAGATTAATTATAATATTATTAAAACAGTTTGGATGTTTTATAATCCTAAGAAGAATAGGGATGGTACCACTTTAGAAATAATCTATGATAACACAATAGGAAACAGAAGTGGGTTTGATAAAGTAGTGGCAGGAAAAAGTTATAGTGGCAGCATTGAGGAAAATGTAGTAAAAAGATTTGGATTGCCATTAGACATCATGTTAGGGAATGAAATATTAGAGGTGCCAGGGATAAGTAAAGAAGACTTGGTGAGTGCATACAGTGATAGTGTATCAAGCAAGCAGATTAGCAGAGATGATATAGAAGGACAAATAAGAATACAAGCCAGTGAGGTCAAGTCAAAGATTGAGACAAATGGGATTGACCCTAAGAATAATTTTCATAAGCTATGCTATTTCTGTAAATACATAAGACCATTACCAGAGAAGGATTTAAGGCTGATTGGTTTACAGGAGGCATTATTAATGGTTACTCCGGAGGACTGGGAGATTTGTGATAATCAGGCTTTGATGAACAGTGTAAAGGAATTATTAAGGTTACATATACAGTGTGCAGATACTATGAGCAATTATAAAAGGTGGCGTGGAACACAGAAAATCAGTGAGAACATGAAAAATCCATTATATAGCACAAAAAAGAGCAATTAGAACAAATAAATAAGAAATTAAACATAAAAAATAGATATAAGAGTAAGGACAAGGCATATATAAGCTTTGTCCTTTTTTTATATAAATAATTTAAAATAAGTGGTTCATAAAAACATTCTTATAGAAAACAGAAGCTACATTTAAAATAGATATAGAGCAAATAAAAAGTTATAAGTATGCAAATATATGAGTATCAGAACGTTTATATGACGTAATTGAAGTTCAACGCTACTATAAAAATGTGTGATAAGATTAAACCATCGAAAGGGAAACAAAACAAAACGCCAGGTAATGTAGAGTGACCCATGTACATTGAAAATTGCATATAGCTTAAATTATGAAAGGAAGGTGATAAGTTTACGGGGAAACTCTATCCTGGCGGAGAATTTCTCATGGAATTAAGGTACGCAAAATAAGTTATCAGATAATTTAATATACCCTCAACCCTAGGGGGAGGGTACTATACAGAAAATTCAGACAATTATAATTATTGTTTATATATAAAAGGAGATTGAAAAAATGAGCGAAAATACAGTTAAATTAACAAATTGTGCAGCTAAAATGAGATATGAGCATGAAAATTACAAAAATGCACGGTTACATATTGTAATCAATTATGAAGGTGAGTGGTTAGAAGATGAGCATAGAGTAAAAATAATCCCTTCTAATAAAGATAAAACGTTAGAAAATATTAAGAATCAGTTACAAGGAGTGTATATGTTTCAGATTACAGAAGAGGATTGTGAAAAAATTATGATTCAGTGTATTAAAATCATGGGAAAATCGAGAAATGTTGCAAATAGTCTGACATTTAATGGGGCATTAAGAGAATTATATCGGTATCATATTGATAATTGTAAGTCATATCACCTGAATGAATGGGTAGATGGGCATGAGGTGACATATATCAGAAGTCGTAAAATGGAAGATACAGAAATTAATTATTTTTGTATACAGTGCAGAGCAATCCAGTCATTGTTGGATGCTGTAGATGCAGATATGAAATCATTAAGTTTTAAAAGGGAAGCAGATGTAATATTTACTCTTTGGTCAAATGGCAGTGGATCGCATAGAGCAGAGTATCAAAATAGATGCGAACCATTAGAAAAGTACTGGAGCATTCGTATTCCAATGGATGAGGAGTTTTATAGAATCGTAGAAATGGAGGCAGAATAATGAGCAGAGAAAAAATTAATAAAAATTTAATAAATGGTGTTACCCCTTATGGGGTAGCACCGGGCATAGAAGCAGTTGGATTGCCATGGGTTGGTGGGAAAAAAAGAATATGTGAAAGTTACATTAAGTGTTTTCCAGATGATAAATCAGTATTAGTGGATTTGTTTACTGGAGGTGGGAGCATAGGTTTTACATCTTCACAAAAATTTAAGAATATTGTAATGAATGATATTGATTACAATATTATCTCCTTATATAAATATTTAGCAAGTGATGAAAGTTTAATTAGTATTTTAAATTATGGATATTCTAAGGGGCATTTTAAATATGCACACAATTTAATTAGAAATAAATTGGAGTGCATAGGATTAAAGGATAGGGCAAAATATACAATAGCCGATATTTTCCAAAGTTTTAATAGTGGGCGTAGCAGTTATAAGAAAAGAAAATATAATAAAAATTACTATGATAAAGTTTATAAGTGTATTTCCAAAATAAGGTGTG
>CANOYI010000156.1 GCA_947571515.1 uncultured Clostridium sp.
TTAAATATTCATTCTCCATGCGAAGATGCTGAACTTCTTGTATTAAATCTTCTTCTCTAGGTGAAATGTATTGATACATTGCATTGGTATGCATTGAATCCTGTATTATTTTATTTTTAGTTTCAATAACTCCTTCTTCTAAAGCTATGTCAACTGTTTTAGCAATAAGTTTATCCGTTAAATTGGTTGATGTTTCTTCTTCATTTTCTTTATTACTCAATGTTTCTCTTCTGAATACTGTCAACAAACTTGGGTCTATTAAATTTACTTCTTTTGGTAGATAATCAAGAAAATATTTAAATAACATATCTGTTTTAGTTCTTGCAATCAAATCTCTATCAGACAATTTGTAGTAATTTTTAAGTAGAAGATATTTAAACATTCTTATTACATCTTCTGCTTTTCTCCCCATTGTTGATGAATACTTATCTTTTAATTCATCATAAACAAAAGAGAAATCAACCATATCCTTTAGTTGTCTCCAAAGATTATCTTTTTCTATCAATACATCAAAAAGTGATGCATGTGAACTTAAATAAAAACTTAATTGATTATTTTCTTTTAACACAGTTATATCAGTCCTTTCAACTGTGTTAATTATATTACATTAAACTATCAAAAAATAGAAAAAATCGTGAATTAGAAAGATTTTTCCAATTCACGATTTTTTTGAGAGCTAATTTGCGACTAGTTTTTCAGCATCCTCCTATTTAGGACACCCTCTTTTTTATTTTAATTAGTGATTTTATGATATAATTAAAAAAAAAATTTTTGCAACCATTTTATATAGTATTGTACTCTTATAGATAGATATCAATATGTACATATGTGATAGGAGGAAAAAATGGAAGAATTAATCAAAGAAGCACAAAAAGGCAATAAAGAAGCATTTACACTAATCATACTTAATTTAAAAAATGACTTATATAAAATTGCCAAAACTCGTATAACAAATGAAGCAGATATTCAAGATGCAGTTCAAGAAACAATGATAGAAACATACAAATCTATAAAAAAATTAAAAAATCCAGAAAAGTTCAAGATGTGGACAATTAGAATACTTATAAATAAATGCAATAAAATTTATAGAAAAAAGCATATAAAAGATATTTCAATTGATGAATATAATATGGAAAAATTTCTTATAACAAATAGTTATAAAGAGATAGAAGATGATCTCAATTTTTATAATCTTATTAAAGATTTAAAATATGAAGAAAGAATTGTAATTATCTTATATTATATGGAAAAATATACAACAAAAGAAATTTCAAAAATATTACATATGAAAGAAAATACAGTTAAATCACATCTTTTTAGAGCTAGAAAGAGTATAAAATATCAGTATGAAGGAGGAGAAAAACATGAATTCAATAGATGAGTTTATAACTAATATTTTAGAAAAAGAAATAAATACACCAGTTGAATATGAGCAAACTATACAGAATGCAATGGAAAGTAATAATAACGGTAAAATATTAAATTTATTTAAAACTATAATCTCAATATTTATTAGCGTTCTTGTTACTTCAGGAATTGTATTTGCTGGATACATTACTTATGAAAAAATATGGAAGAAATCACAAGAAATAATATCTAGTGACTTTGAAATTACAAATGAAGATATATCTAATATATTAGAAGATACAATACTTGAAGAAAAGGCAATAGCTGAATTAGAAAAATTAGGATATAAGAAAATTATAATAAAAGAACATGAAATGATAAAAGACACTTATTACAGCAAACTATATTATCGTATTATAGCTAATTCACAAGAAAACAACGATGAGTTAAACATCATGTTAGATGCCAAAAGTGGTAATTTTATTAGCTTTGGAATTTTAAATACAGAAAATCAACCAACTCAATATAGAAGTACAATAGATGATGTAAAAGAGACGGCAAAAAAATTACTATTAGATTTAAAACTAATAACAAATGAATATAAAATAACAAAAGCATTTGGAAATTTAATGGATGATAATATAGAGCAATCTTCTTCTTATCAAGTATGGTTTGCAAAAGAATACGATGGAATTATAAATAATTATCAAGAAGTATGCATAGAATTTATTCCAGTTATTAATAAAATTATATTATTGAATGTAAGCAATGAAAATTTTAATAATAATCCTATTGAAATTAGTGAAAGTGATGCAAAGAAAATAGCAGAAGACAAAAATTTTACTTTATTTAAAGAACTTGAAATAAATACTATTGAAACATCTTTGGGAATTGAAAAAATGAATGAAAAGATATATATACAAGAAAATGGAATTGATGAAAAAGCTACTTTTGAAATAGAAAATGGAGAAACAACAATTATAGGAGATAAATACAAAAAAGATTTAATGATAAGAAAAGTATATAAAATAAAATTTAATTACAAAGAAAATGCCAACAAATATATTTATACAGAATATTTTGTTGATACAACTACTGGAGAGATAATAGGAGGAAAAATAGAGCAGTTACAAGAAATGATACAATAGAAAAAGGATAAAATATGAAGAATAAAGTTCATATTTTATTTTTTTTAAAAAACTTTTAAACTAGTTATATTTTCATTTATATAGCTAACAAACTATTTCATAATTTCTATCAGATAATTATACAAAAAAATGCAATATTTTACTTTTTTTTACTTTTTGGTAACATATGAATATAATTATGTTATGATATTTATCACGATAGCTAAAAGCTGTCTCTAAAATTTCAAATTATATTATTATAATATAATTTGAGTGTGGATTGAGAGGGGAGAAAATATTAAGGAGGCAAATATTATGACTATTAGAATGAAAAAGATTGTAACAACTCTCATGGCATCAGCACTTATGCTGACCTCAGTATTTTCTGCTTCAAGTGTTGCATTTGCAAGTTCAACAGAAAATGTTGAAAAAGAAACTAACGCTATTGCAGCAATTGGAGATACACCAAAAGCTACAAATTCAACATTGCGAGTCGAAAAAGGACGGTCTTATTTAGGCCATTTTACTTTTAATGATCAAAATAGAGGTCTGGATCGGTATTATATGGGTTCACATGTTCGCCTATGTATTGCGTGGAAAGCAGCAGATGGTTACGGAGACATTGACCTCAACATCAAATTCTTTGGAAAAGATATGAAGTTTAAGTGTTCTGAAGATGCTGATGGCAAAGATGGTAACGGTTATTATTATGTTACAAAAGAAGTAGGAATTCTTTATGGTACTCATTCAAGCATTATTTACGATGCTGTAACCAGAGAAGGATTACCTCGTCCTGGAAAGTTGAGATCAGGAGATGTTCATACATGGGTTGATGTATGGTAAGAAACACTATAAATCAAGTTGTAACCTAAAATAATCAATTTCCCCTCTTAGTCTAAAAATGGTGTCCAAAAATTGGATATACAAAAGGTTTCAGAGATTGCTTACTGAACCCTTTTTTTATTATTAAATAAAGTTATAATAAATATATTTCTATAGGAAAAATAATTTATGAAGACATTTATGAGATTAAATTACTAATATAATAGATTAGTAACAATAAATCTACTTTTTATCTTATTTATATTATAGATAAAATTAAAAGTAAATAAAAAAAACCTTCTTTTTTTGCAACTTTTTTATAAATTAAAATACTCTTATATATATAGGAGGAAAAGGATGTTAAAAATTTTAGTAGTAGATGATGATCCAATTCAATGTAAACTGTTAATTAATTATTTGTCTAAAACATCAGAGAATATCAAAATACATAATATGGCATTTACTGGAAAAGAAGCTTTAAAAATTATTGAAAAAAATGAAATAAATATAATTCTGTTAGATTTAAAATTACCAGATATATCAGGTATTGATATAATAAGATACATCGAAATAAAAAAACTTGAAAGATATTATAATTCAATAATTGTAATATCAGGAGAAAAAGAATTAGTTTCCAAAATTAATGACAGTTCTTATATATATGCTTCACTTTATAAACCAACAAACTATGGACAAATACAAACTTTAATTAGTGATATTGAAAGAGAAAAAAATATAAAAGACAAAGTAAAAAATAAAATAAAAATTGAATTAGATGAATTATATTATAATCCCTCATACAATGGAACAAAATATATATTTGAAGCTATCTATGAATCATACTTAAGAAAAAATTTAGATTGTAACAATTTAAAGGATTCAATTTATCCCATTTTGGCAATCAAACATAATACAAACGTAAACAATATACATAGTAATATAAAACAAGCCACAAGATCAATGTTTTATGATTGCCCAGAGAATATTTTAAAAGACTACTTTAATTTTGATGAGGCTAAAAAACCAAAGGAAAAATTAGTGATTACCACGATACTAAATAAAATAGAAAGAAGTAACTTATAGTAAATGCATTAATTAAGTACATAATCATATATAATTTTAAAAGAATTTAGAACACATAAATTAGAAGTATAAAAGAAAAATTTATTGAAGACTTACTTTATGAAGTGAACCCAAAATGTTAGACAATATAAATTAGGCTACTAACTTGGAATGTTCTCTGTATTGAACAGGGGATATTCCT
>CANOYI010000157.1 GCA_947571515.1 uncultured Clostridium sp.
ATAGAATAAAAAATAATATACAACCTTCTACTTTAGGATTATTTGATGTAATTGTAGAAACAATAGATGATAAAGATGTTATAAAAGTTGTTATTTCAAGTGGAACAGAAAAACCTTATTATTTAAGAAAAAAAGGAAGAACTCCAGAAGGATGTTATATTAGAATTGGTAGTAGCAAAGAAAGAATGACTTTTGATATGATTGATGAAATGTATGCTAGACGTGTGAAAAATTCTTTAAAAGAAATAGAATCTCCTAGACAAGACTTGAGCTTTAGACAATTAAAAATATATTACGAAGAAAATGGGATGAAACTTAACGATAATTTTGCAAAAAATCTAAATCTTTTGACAAATGACGGAAAATATAACTATAATGCATATCTACTTGCAGATGAAAATACTGTTTCTATTAAAGTAGTAAAATATTTGGGAACAGATAAAATGGATTTGATTAAAAATCAAGAATATGGATATCGCTGTATAATTACAGCAACTCAGAGAATACTAGATAGATTAGATGCAGAAAATACTACATATGCAAAAATAGAGTATTTTGGAAGAAAAGAACAACAAATGATAGATAGTTCTGCTTTAAAAGAAGCAGTTATAAACGCTATTGTTCATAACGATTATTCTTATGGTAATTCTCCTATTATAGAGTTATATTCTGATAGAGTTGAAATAACTTCTGCAGGTGGACTTCCACAACAATTATCAAAAGAAGATTTTTTTAGAGGTGTTACTGCACCAAGAAATCAAGAATTAATAAGAGTATTTAAAGATGTAGACTTAATTGAAAATATAGGATCTGGAATATTAAGAATTTTGAAAGCATATGATAGAAATTCATTTATATTTATGGATAATTTTTTACGAGTATCTTTTAAATATAAGGAAAATCCATTTGAATACGACCAAGAAACTACCCAAGAAAACTACCAAAAACAATTAAGTGAAATTCAAGATAAAATTATCTCATTAATTAAAAACAACTCTAAAATTACTCAAAAGGAAATGGCTGAAATGCTTGATATATCACGAGAGAAAGTAAAATATCATATAGCTGTATTGAAAGAAAATAATATAATAAAAAGAGAAGGTTCTACCAAAAAAGGAAGTTGGAAAATTTTAAAATAATTTCTTGGTCGAAAAAACGACCAAGAAAACGACTAAGAAAACGACTAAGAAATAATAAATATTCCCGACCATTTTTTGATATGTGTGTATCAAAAGTAGTCGGGAAATATTTTTTATAAGCTAGTATTATTTTTCTTTTTTTCTACTATTGTTTATATTTTCTCTATTTCTACATTGAATAGTATCATATTCAGACTTAATATTTTTAGCAATAAAAGGTTTTTTGCAATGCTTACATAACTTAACTTCAGTACGTCCACTAGTCTCATTCAACAATAAAATAGTTTCAATTATTGAACTTAAAGACATAAAATTCCATTTAAATTTTATTTGACCATTTTCTACGCCATAAGAAATATTCGTCTTTTCTAGTTTATGTGATGTAATACTACTTTCATATACTTCTCTTATATCATCTGCAACATCATCATATAAATACGCACAAATTAAAATTTTTGTATTATAAATAGTTGTAGCAAAATCTATTATTTCAGAAATTGTTTCTGCATAATTTTTTGAAAAAACTATGTCATCAAGTCTGTCTCCTTCAGTTTGCTTAAAGTAATCATCCATTCCAGTATTTCTATGTAAATCATTTACTTTCATCGACTTTGACCAATTCATTTTTGAATCAGCCCAAAAATATCTTTTTTCAAATTCTTTAGCAGTAGTACTCATATTATATCCTAATGTAACAGGAGTTTCTTCATTGTCCATAAATTCATAGTTTGTAGGCAAATATCTGAAATTACCTAGTAATCCATAATTGTTTACGAACTTAAGTACTAAATTTTGAAATTTTTCCATTTTACTTTGTGCCTCAGTTGATAATTCTTTATCTCCCAGTTTAAATATGTCATCGCCAACTGACTCTTTTCCAATTTCTAATAAATCTTTAAGAATTTCATTTTTAAAGTCAAATGGATCATATGTACTTGGAGTTGCATTTTTATCTGGTAAAATATAAAACTTATCATCTTTTTTTTCAATTTTATATTTACTGTATTTGCACCATTTCGTTGTAAATTCAATCTTTTCCTCTTTAATCATTTTACACCTCTAAAAATTTTATAAAATTTTAAAAAACTTATTGACTTTTAATATGATATATTATATATTATGCAATAAGTAAGTTACTAAACTATTTCAATAAGTTATATATAAATCTTATAGCTATATAAATATTATATAATTTATATATGATAAAGTCAATAGTTATTACACTTAAAACACTATACTATTTAGACGGAAGGAGGAATGCTAATGTTAGAAGTTAAATCTAAAGAAAAACCTATGCCAGTTATTTATACTACTGCAGATATTTGCAAAATGTTTCATATTGGTAGAGTAAAATGTTTAGAACTATTTCACAGAGCTGATTTTCCAGCACAGAAATATGGCAGAGGTTTTGGAATTGAAGCAAATGCTTTAGCTAAGTTTATGAGTTCTAGACATATTATTTGCTAGAAAGCGAAAGAGATTTAGAAATTGCACTTCTAAACCTCTACTAAGTAAAAGGGAATGTCTTCCCTATAAACTCACAAAATTATTATAGCACAAGTAAGTATTTACTTGCAAGACATTCCCTTAATTTTTATGAAGGGAGTAAAAATGAGCAAGAAGAAAGACTTTGTCGAGGGTATCGACTATGTTATTACAATTAGAAAAAGAAAAAAGTTTATAAAAAATCCAAAGAAAAGCATTTGTCCTATATGTGAAAATTGCAATCATAAGAATTTATGTTTAAATCGTAGAAATAAAGAAACTATGGAAAGATGTAATAAGTGCAAGAATTGCAGTGATAACTCTTTATGTGATAAGTTTAATTTTTATGATGAATACGAAGGAAGATTATTAAAACTTGGAATAAATGCAAATACAGGAAAAGCTATTAGACAATCATTTTCTGGTAAATCTGAAGAAATTGTTTTAGAAAAGTTGAAAGCACAATATATAAAAAACAAAGAAGAAGGAATTAAAGAAACTATTTATATACCAAATGAAGTCTCAATTATTGAACTTGCTAAAGAAATTGAAGAAAATAAATATAAACTTTCAGCAACTCATGGCTCTGGTTATAATAGAAATATGCAAACAATAAAAGCTTGTAGTGCATATAACTTTATGTTTAAACCTATTCAAAATGTGACGAGAAATGAGATTGAGAGATTTTTACAAGCAGAACGACATAAATCTAATTCCACTATATCAAAGGAATATAGTATAATAAAAAATGCTTTTGATTTAGCTTATAAAAAGCATATTATAGATAAAGAAATTGCTTTAGATTTTAGTATTGATCCAATAGAAAAGCCTAAAAGTCATAAAGAAGATAAAGATGTTGTAGCATTTACAATAAAAGAAGAATATATATTAATTCAATATATGACTACTCATTATACACAATACAACAATATGCTACTATTAGCATTATATACTGGTATGAGAATTGGAGAAGTATTAGCATTAACTACAGATGATCTTAATTTTGATGAAGATTATGGAACAATTAGTGTTAATAAAACAATTACTAAAAATAAAAGTGGAAAAAGAATTGTTGGAAATGTTACTAAAACGAAAAATGGTAAAAGAAATTTGCATTTAGATAAAAACTCAAAAGAAATTGTAGAAAAAGCAATTAATGAAATGACACCAAATAAGAGAAATATGTTATTCCTTCGAAAAGATGGCAAGATATATGAAAATAGTCAAGTAAATAGCGCATTTAAACGAATTTGTAAAAATGCAGGAATAAAAGTAATTATGACTAAGCACAAGAAGGATTCTAAAACAAAAGGTATTCACTATGTAAATGAAAAAACGAGTGATGTAAATGTTCACATGTTAAGACATACATTTGCAACTAGATGTATAGAGGCAGGTATGGATTTAGCAACACTTCAGAAAGTGCTAGGACATGCTAATATACAAACTACAATAAATATTTATGGAGATATATTTGATTACCATCAGAAAAATCAAATGTATAAATACACAGAATATATGCAAAAGATGAATGAAAAATATGAAAAGATACTTGAAAATAATACGATAAAAGAATAAGATAATAGTAAATAATTTGATAGAAAAATATATTCCCGACAATGTCGGGACAAAGATACGAAATTTGAAAACACTTGATATAAGCAGAAATAAGAGCAATTTTAATTTGCTCATCTGCACCAAGACGAGTTTTTGTCGAACTCTCTATAATACTTGATATAACTTAGATTCAAGATTATAAGAATTTGACGACACAAAAACTTTAAACCGTTTCAAAAAATGAAGCGGTCTTTTTTTGACCAAAAGTCTTGAAAGAAGGAGGTTTTTGTGGTATTATGTTACATATAATTAAACAAGAAATCAATATGAG
>CANOYI010000158.1 GCA_947571515.1 uncultured Clostridium sp.
AAATACAAAAGAAGTAGCAACAGAATGTTCAACGATTCGAAATGATGCTTATTATATAGAAAAAGCAAATGAATTATTATGCACAACAAGTGGAAGAAGTTATTATAAAACTAATGATGGATCAGCAATTGCTGGTATAGCTTATACTAATTATAGTGGAAATTCTAGCGATTGGGTTTTACCTATTGTTGTCAGTACAAAAGCAGAATCAGCTCGTATATATAGTGATTATGGTTCTTATCACGATACTTACGCATTTGAGTATCACGGTTTAGAGTTTTACGTATGCAATGAAGGTTCTGCTATGAATGGAAATTGCACAACGAATTTAGTGTTTCTTAATGATATAGACAATAGATATGTAGGAACATTTAAAGAGATAAGTATCGTCGCTGCAAAAGACTTATTAGACAGATATTTTAAAGATGATTGGACAGGAGAAATAAACAGTCCAAAATTAACAAAAGGAATGACACCAGTATATTGGGATGGTGCTAATAATGAAAGAACTTTAACAGATACAAGTTCGGAAGCAGAATGGAATAATTGGTATAATTATGTAGCAGGAGATAATGCAACTGATACTAGAACAAGCAGGTGGGCAAATGCTAAAATAACAAAGGATGGAGTAGATAGTTATTTTGTATGGATACCAAGATATGAATATAAAATAGTAAGCGGAGAAGGAACAAGCACAGCAGGACCAATAGAAGTAAAATTCATACCAACCAGCCAAAAAGCACCAGATGACGGATATAAAATTCATCCTGCTTTTACGAATGGAACTGCTAATAACTTTAAAAATGGAGAATGGGATAAAGAACTTCCAGGAATTTGGGTTGGAAAATATGAAACTAGTCATAGTGATGCAACAGCAGATTTGGCAGGAAATAGTAATACCATAAAAATAACACCAGGAGTTCAAAGTTGGAGAAATATAAAAATTGGAGATAGCTATGAAACAGCTTATAATTATGATAGAACCAAAGAAAGTCATTTGATGAAAAATAGTGAATGGGGAGCAGTTGCCTATTTAACCCATAGCCAATATGGAAGAAATGGACATGAGATTGATATCAATAATAGTAATAGCCGTATAACAGGAAATGGTGGGGGTAGTCCAGATGCCTCAGCACAATCAGGAACACCACACCCTTATAATACAAATGAAGGAGCAAGAGCAAGTACAACAGGAAATATTTATGGAATTTACGATTTATCAGGAGGAGCATGGGAGATAACAGCAGGTTATATTACAAATGGTAATGGAGCGTTATCAAATGGAAGTTCATTTGTAAAAACGATGGCTCCAAATCCAGAAGGATATAAAACATTAAGCACAAAATATGTAACAGTGTATCCATATGATTCTTCAAGTGATACTGGTACTAATAATTATAATGCTTATAAAAATGTAAAAAGTGCAAGCTATGGATATGGAGACGCTATTTTAGAGACCTCAACTCACAGAGATGATAGAGCGAGTTGGTTCAGAGACGTCTCTTGCTTCAGCACAACGACTGAACCGTTCATTGGTCGTGGTGGCGATCATAAAATGGGGAGGGGTTCGGGTCTGTTTGCTTTCACAAGATCCGGTGGAACTGCGCACGGCTCCTTTTGCTTCCGTGTGGTCTTGGCTAGTGTGTAGCATTTGGGTATCTAGTTCGAATATACAAGAATAAAGCTTGTTAAGATAATAACAACAAAATTTCTGTTATGAAAAGAGTAAATGAAATAGAAGAGTCTATGATAGAAAAAGGATAGGATATGGGGACGTAGATTATGTCCTCATATCCTATATAAGTTACAATAGAGGAATATGCTATTAAGTAAAAATAGGATTAAATGAAAACTAAATTTTTTATATTCTATACAAAATGAAAAAAATATGATAAAATAGAGAACATAGAAAAACTACTGAACAAAGGAGAGAATGAGCATGGAAAAAAAGAAAATTCTAACAGGAGATAGACCTACAGGGAAATTACATATCGGACACTATTTTGGGTCCTTAAAAAAGAGAGTAGAATTGCAAGAAAGTGGAGAGTATGACCCATACATATTAATTGCTGATGTGCAAGCATTGACAGATAATTTTAACAATCCAGAAAAAGTAAGAAAAAATGTAAGAGAAGTAGTTTTAGACTATTTATCAGTTGGTATAGACCCTAACAAAACGACCATATATATTCAATCTATGATACCAGAAGTAGCTGAATTAACAGTTTTCTATTCTAACTTAGTAACCATAGCTAGGCTGGAAAGAAACCCAACGGTAAAAACAGAAATAGCACAAAAAAAAGAAATTTTTGGAGAAAGTGTAACTTATGGATTTTTGGGATATCCCGTAAGTCAAGCAGCAGATATAACAGTATTTGAAGGAAGATATATACCAGTTGGAGAGGATCAATTGCCATTAATTGAGCAATGTAGAGAGATTGTAAGAAAATTCAATAGTATTTATGGAGAAGTACTAGTAGAGCCAGAAGCAGTATTATCAAGTGGAAAAAGAATTAAAGGATTAGATGGCAATGAGAAAATGGGAAAATCTTTAGGAAATGCTATCTACTTATCTGATAGCGAAGAAGAAATTACCAAAAAAGTAATGAGTGCTGTAACAGATCCAAATCGTATAAAAAAAGATGATTTAGGAAATCCTGATATATGTATGGTAGCCTATTATCATAATCTATTTAGTAATAAAGAAGAAATCAAAACAGTATGTGAAGAATGTAAGCTAGGTGCACGTGGGTGTGTGGCTTGTAAAAAACAATTAGCTAAAAATATCATAGAAGAATTGAGACCAATTCGCGAAAAAAGAGCTTACTATGAAGCACATCCAGAAGAAGTCGATAAAATTCTGATAGAAGGAACGAAAAAAGCACAGGAAGTAGCAAAGCAAACGATGAAAAAAGTAAAACAAGCAATGAAATTAGATTATTTTGAAAAATGAGACAGTGGGGACAGGTTTGATTTGTCTCATAAATTTAGTAGAAAAATGTCGAAAAAAATATTAACAAAAAGTGACAAAAAACGATAAAAAATGTGAGACAAATGAAACCTGTCCCCACTGTCTCAAAAGGGAGAAAGAGTATGTTTACAGATTATACAAAGATAGTAATAAAATCGGGAGATGGCGGAAATGGAGCCGTAACTTTTCGTAGAGAAAAGTATGTTGCAGCTGGTCGGACCTGATGGAGGAGATGGCGGAAATGGTGGAAATATCTATTTCCAAGTTGACAAAGATAGAAATACATTAATTGATTTCCGATATAATAGAAAATTTAAAGCACAAAATGGCGAAAACGGAAGCGGAAGTCATTGCAACGGAAAATATGGAGAAGATTTGTATATCAAGGTACCAATTGGAACGGTTATTAAAGATGTAGAAACAGGAAAAATGGTAGCGGACTTGTCAGAACCAGATCAAACAGAGCTTGTTTTAAAGGGCGGAAGAGGAGGAAGAGGAAATTCTCATTTTAAAACTTCTACTAGACAGGCTCCTCGTTTTGCAGAAGATGGGGAAAAAGGGGAAGAAAAAGAAATTATATTAGAATTGAAATTATTGGCAGATGTTGGATTGTTGGGATTCCCAAATGTAGGAAAATCTACGTTTTTAAAAGCGGTGACAGATGCAAAACCCAAAATTGCAAATTATCATTTTACAACACTACAGCCAAATTTAGGTGTTGTCAAAACAAAAGATAGTGATGGCTTTGTTATAGCTGATATACCGGGAATTATAGAAGGGGCAAGTGAAGGAGTAGGTCTCGGTATTCAATTTTTAAGACATATAGAAAGAACTCGACTATTATTACACTTTTTAGATGTATCTGGTCAAGAAGGAAGAAATCCAGTGGAAGATTTTTATGCGATTAACCAAGAACTGAAAAAATATAGTGAAAAGTTATCCACACGTAAGCAAATTATTGTGGCAAATAAAGTTGATATTTTGCAAGACGAAGAAATATTAAAAGAGGTAGAAACATTAGCAAAAAAAGAAAAATTAGAAATGTATCAAATATCAGCAGCAACAGGTCAAGGTGTACAAGCATTAATGAATGATGTGGCGACGATATTAAAAACTTTACCAAAAGAAGATTTAATTGAAGTAGAAGATAGAGTTGTTTATACCTTAGAAGAAAAACAAGACCAATGGACAATCAAGGAAGAAGATGGTGTGTTTATTGTATCTGGAAAAGCAGTAGAAAGATTAATGGGAAGAATTAATATTGAAGATAATGAATCTATGTATTATTTACAAAAAAGCTTAAAGAACATGGAAATTGAACAAAGACTAAAAGAAATGGGAGTATGCGAAGGTGATACTGTCATACTTGCTGGTTGGGAATTAGAATGGTATGAGTAATGTGCAATAGGGACGTTTCTTTTTGCACATTTAACAATATTTCGTATTTTGGATGTAATAGATAACAAAAAAAGGGTATGTAAAATAAAGTGTGTAATGTCGAAATTTGATAGAGAAATTACTATGT
>CANOYI010000159.1 GCA_947571515.1 uncultured Clostridium sp.
TTCCATTTAATAAGGTAATTATCAATTTTTCTTTTTAATCGTTCCATAAATTTTTTACCTCCTCTTATAATAGTATATCACATTTTTAGAAAGTTTTCAATAAAGTTTCTCACATTTTTAGAAGTGTTTTTAGCTATAAAATCACATTTTTTGAAAAAGTTTATATTATTTCTGCATTTTTATATTCTTCATGTTTATTATTATTTATAAGTTGTTCTTTTTTCAGTTGCTCGTGATTTAAAAAACATCTTCTTGCTATAAAAGTATTATTAAGAGTATAATCATCAAATATTACTTTAATTACTCTTTCTTCTCTTAAAACTTCTTTTATATTACAATTATATATTCTTTCTAAAACAAAAAATTCAATATTTTCTCCTAATATTTCTCCTTCGAATTTTCTTTCATATTCTATAAGTATTTGTTTTCCAGTAATTTTCTTACAGTTTTCATATGCCTTTTCATCATCAAATGTAATTGAAGTGATTTTTTCGTTAATTTTATATGGTTTTTTTTCTACTAATGATTTATACAGTCTTAATATAGTTAAATAATCATCTTCTTCAAATTTACATGCATTAAATTTTTTGTTAAAAACTTTTTCTACTTCTAAAGCTTTTTTCCAAAAATTAATTTTTTTATCTATAAAAATATTCTTGGGATTACTTTGTAATTGTGCATTTTTAATTTCTGAATCACCTATAGCAAATTCTCCACTTAGAAAATATTTATAAAATTCACAAATATCTACTATTTCACTAATGTTTTCTATATTTTTAATATTAATACTAATATTAAAATTAATCTTTTGGTCATCGCTAATATATAATTTTATACATATTGGATCTTCTTCTATAGACTTTAAATAAACTTTTGTCATGCTTTCATAAGGTTGTCTCTCTATATTAAAGATTTTTGTTACATGACCAGCTTTTATTTTTATATTAATGGGGTCTGGAAAACTAGGTGGTGTCAACTCAAATAATTTCATACCATTCTCATTTATAACATCTTTTATGAAATCTTCTATTTTAATTTCTACATTATTAACTTTAATATTTCCTTGTTCATTAGGAAGAATCTCACATTTTTTTTGAGTTCTATATAAATACTCATACAAATCATCAAAATTATGAATTTGTTTCTTTATTTGTTTTGGAATATCAGGTAATTTAATTTTCGTAGTAAATTTTAGTGGTTTATTATTTTTAGGAAATATTCCACATATGCCATTCTCTATTTCTTTATATTGCAACTCTTTTGGTATTTCTTGGTTCAATACATTTAAAATTTCTCTCGGTACTTTCTTTTCATTTTTTTTACTATTCTTAAAGGCATTATCAAAATTTGTGAACATATATATTACCAATCCTTTCCTAAATTATCTAAAATTAAAACTTTAGATATCATACTTAATCTTTGGGATTCTGTATATTTATCCTTTAATGTATTAATATAATTTGCTAACTCAAGGCTTTGTTCTTCATTTTCTACAATTAAGTAATTTATATCTTCAGGTGAAAACCTTAGCCAATATTTTTTATTTGACCTTATTGCTTTATTTGATATATTTTTATATGTTTCTGTTAACATTTTACCTGTCAATATTGGAGTAATATTTTCTTCTTTTATACTTGGAATATATCTCCACTCCTTTTCATCATGAAAACAGTAATTTTTTATACCTTCTTCATTTTCCATTGATCCAAAAATTGGTTTCATATATAACAAACTGGTAGATAAATAATTTGATATTTCTTTTGAATTTTCATCAGTACTTTTTAAAGCATTCATAAATGCTTTTTTAAAATCTTTAATTTCATTTGAATAAGGATTAACATAATGAATGGGTTCGATATCAATATTTCTATATGCCCACTCTTTTTTTATTCCTATTCCAAACTTTCCATACGTTTTAGAATGTAAATTTAATTTAGTTAAATTTATATCGCAAAAACAAGACATGGGAAATGCAATTTTTTCAAATAGTGTTATTTTCAAATAATCTATTATCTCATCATAGTATCTAGGAATAATTGCACAATTTTCTAATATTTCTTTTAGATAATCAATTTTTTTCATAAATTTAAAAAGTGTATTAGCACTCTGTTCAGAATCAATATATTCTATAAATTTCGGTTCGTTTGATGCTGTATCCTTCATGATTTTATTCTCCTTATTTTAATCATTTAAATAATATTTCTTAATGCTAAATATTGAATTTCTTTTTTTATTTTATCATTTTCTATTCCTACATAATTTAAAATCATTATATAATTTAATTTATAAATTATTTCATACATACCTATTGAAATATCATCTAATTTAATTGTTTTGTTATGTGTAATATCATCTCTATTTTCTATGGCTTGTCTTATACAATTTGTTATTTCATTTCCTTTTATTTTATCTCTTCTTTTATAATAAATTGTGTCAATTAAATAATTATTTTCTTCAATTTTCTCGTTAATACATTTTTCTAATTTTAAATTAGCAGTTTTTATAATATGAATAAATCTTTCTATAAAATTTCTCTTTACAGAATCTTTTCCTTTATAATTATTATTTATCTCTGCTAGAATTGGTAAAATTTCATTTTTTACTTCATCTAATTTTATTTCTTCTAATATTTTGTTAGATTTTTCTTTATTTTCATATGTATATTGATATATTGACTGGAAACAAGAAATAACTGAACAATAATCTTTATTTGATATGGTTTCAAAAGATTTATTATCATCTGGAATAATACTAAATAAATAATCAGATTCATCCAAAAAAGCAAAAATACCATTTAAACAATTTTCTAATAAATCATATCTTAAAATATCCTTATTTATTTCATTATCAATCATATATGGTATGAATATCTCTACAGATTTTATATATTTTTCTTCGATATTTTTTATTTCTAAAAAAACACTATCAACAGATATATCGTTTCTATTAGCACAAAACTTTAAAAAATTTTCTATACTTCCTAAATCTTTTACAATAGATGCATAGTTTTTTGAAGAATCATATTTTATTCTTAAAACAGAATCATAATCATTAAATGTTATCCTGCCGTCATCTTTCCATCCCGCTTGTTTTATGCTTAGTTCAAAAACAGTTTCTGTCCCATTTAAATTAACATTTTCTTCTGAAACAGTTTCTTCAACTGTTTTGAATTTAAAGTAGTCTTTTTTATCTTTCCAATATTTATCTTCCTCAAATTCAATCATTTTTCGATTACTATAAAATCTATTTAAAAGACCACCTGATATATTTAGTGAAGAAAATTCCATTTCATCTAATCTATATTCTTTGCTTTGAGCAAGAAAAATACATCTTGGTGAACATATAAAGCAACCATTTTTATAATAAATATTATCGTTTATATAAAATATAATATCAAATCCATTTAGTGTAAAACCTTTAAAATATTCTACATATTTATATTCATTAAAAAAAGTCAGTTTATTTTTTATAGATATTAATGTTAGTCTATTATTCTCATAAATAAATGTATAGCTATTCTCTTCTGAATTAATATAGCCTTTTAAATATACCTTTTTCATTTTTTATCTCCTTGCATTACCAAGATTACTATGATTGCTCAATTGTTTGAATTTTATAATTAACAAACTCTTTAAATTTCTCATTTTCCAACTCTTCATATTTCTTTTTATAAATTTCTTGATTACTAGCTAATATTTCTGTATTATCATTAAAAATAATTAGAATCTTGTCAAAATCTTTTCCTCCAAAATGTAGATAATCTTCTCCTCCATCAATATAACACGATTCACATTTACAAGATACTAAATCATGCACACTTTTTGATTCAATTATATCTCCACAAAGTAAACATTTTATTTTCATTGTAACCTCCTTGAATATTACTTTTCAATCAATGTCTGACATTTCAATTCAGCTTGTCTAATAACTGTTTGAACTGCTTTCTCACTCTTATTTGGTGGATAATGATATTTAATAAGTAACTTTTTAATTTCTATTCTCATTCTTGCTCTTGCATCAGTTTTAATATCCCAGTCTATTGTCATATTTTGATTAACTGTATCCACAAGTTCTTTTGCTATTTGTACCAAGACTTCATCTTTCATTAATTCCTTTACTTCTGGATCATTTCCTAAAGCATCAAAAAAGGCTTTTTCTTCTATTGATAAATTGTATTCATTTCCTGCTTTTAACTCTTCTTCAATTTCATTTTTCAAATTAATCATTTCTTGAATAATTTTTTCAATATCTTCTACACTTGTTCTTTCATTATAGGTAGCAGCAATTTTTTGAAATTTAGTTGAGAATTTTTCCATCATAACAATGTTTTTCTTTCCTACTTGTTCAACATACTCTTTCAATGCTCTATTTAAAACTTCTACTGCAATATTTTTCTTTTGCATCTTTGCAA
>CANOYI010000160.1 GCA_947571515.1 uncultured Clostridium sp.
CCTTTTCGTCCATACCTATCCGCTCCCTTTTTTTATGGATAATATCAAATTATCCGGTATCATTTTTTCGGGAAGTCGTTGCTATACATGTCAAAAGTCATAAAACGAAAAGTGCTATGATGGTTGGTTCATTGTTCCTCAAAAAAGTTGGAGGTTATAGTAATATGGAAAACATTAAAGTAAGCGTTGTTATACCTGTATTCAATACTGTAAATTATTTAAAAAAATGTGTTGATTCTTTCCTTCATCAGACACTGGAAGATATAGAAATTATTATTGTCGATGATGCATCAACTCAGGATATTAAGGGATTTTTAGAAAACGAGTATGGCAATTCAGAAAAAATTATATATCTTAGAAATGAACGCTCTTTAAAACCTGGAGGTGCCAGAAATCGAGGTCTGGATATTGCCAAGGGTGAATATGTTAGTTTTTGTGATAGTGATGATTGGGTAGATCTAAACTTGTATGAAGAAACTGTTAAATATATGGACGAAGAATTTGCTGACATTGGAATGGTTTCAATGGTAAGAGATGACGATTTTAAGACAGAACCTCGCTTATATAAATGTGAATATCATAATCTATATCGTCTAAATTCTGATATGGCAATTAGAACTATTTGTCATCAATATGAAGCTGGGATTAAAATAGTACCTGCATGTATAAATAAGATATATCGTAGAAGTTTTTTAGAACGAACAAACTGCCGATTTGAAGAGGATATATATTACCAAGGCATTCTGTTTTCAATTAAAACTTTTTTACATACGGAACAAATTATATGTATTCCTGATGTAACCTATCACCACTATTTGCGTTACAACTCTATTACACAATCATTTGACGATAATCACATGAACAGTTTTTACGAGTGTTTTAAGAGAATGAAAAACTATTTTATAAATTGTGGGGTGTATAATAAATATGAATTCAATTATTATAAAATCATGGAACATTACTTAAATGTAGTTGTTAGTGAAATATTTGAATATATACCAGAAGAAACAACAAAGAAAAAATATTTAGTTCGTGCTATGGAAATTGTAAAACTCTTGGTAAATATGGAACAATACTTAACATATGTTTCAGCTGAAGAGCTGCGCCAGCACGTTCAACCAAATATAAAGGATACATTCTCAGTCTTGTACTAAATCACCAAGCACAGCGAGGATCCAAATAAAAAAAATTAGATTTCATCTTTTCACCAAACCAAAAACAAATGTTTTTTTTATCAAATTTGTTCTCGTTTATTAAAATAAGATTGTGATTAATTACCCTGCCGTATTCAGGCAATTCTTTGAATATGGCAGAGGATTTTTTTAAGGCTTTGGATGCAATATCATAATTTCCGTTCAAAGCTTCTCTTAATGAAACGGCAACTTGATAAAAGCCTTCATATCGGGAACGTAATTCAATTTGAAAAATTGAGTCTTTTAGCAAATATCTATCCCCATTTATCATATCATTTTTACTGTAAAAATAACACGCAATAGCGTATAATTTTTTACGGTAGTTTCCATATTGATTTTTTTTCATTTTTTCATGAAAAAATAGCATCTGATCAAGATAGCATTCTTGTCTATTCCAAATCAAATTATAAAAATAATAATAAAATTCACACCACAAATAATGTTTATCCTCATTTCCATAGCATTTTATAATTGTCTTACGACCTTTATCCAAAAGTTCTATACACTGATTGGGGTTATGGGCACAAAGCGTGACCGCATATCTAGCACTATACGATTGACACAAATAATCAAAACCATATTTTTTGAAATCTGACATCATAGCAACATATTTTTCAGTAAGAACATTTCCCTGGTCGGCACACACTAACATTTTTTGCCCTGTAACCCGATGATAATAAATATTATTTTTAATATTTATGTCAATACCTTTAAGCTCTTGCATTTTTTTAATTCCATCACACACTTCCTGAAAGAGCTTTTCTACTTTCTGATATTGCAAATTTTCAAATGCAATAATAGCCAATTCCCATGTGGAAATCATGTGAATTTCAACAAGTTTAGCATTTGTTTGGAAATTCGTTTCATCATAAAGTTCCTCAAATAAATCTTCGCATGTCAAATTCAGTGTCTGTTGTTGGGCGGCTAGCGCATAATCTAAGTATAAAGAATAGTAAATTATATCCCCCATTCGATTCTTTAAAGTGGTTTTATCTGTATACTCAAACAATTCCTGTAACACATATAGCACAGTATGAAAGTACTTCTGTTCCAATAGATTATCTAGTTTTTGTACAATTTCTTTCATACGTCCACGATTATATTCCTGTTCAATTTCATATTTTAAATATTCTGCACTTCCCGATTCATATCCTATGTTCTTTACATCTATAGGCTTAAAATGCTTTTTATAATACTCTTTATATAAATCATGAAATGGAACAATAAAATTATCATCATTGTAAGAAACTAGTCCCGAATCAATCAATCGAGAAATTGCTTTATCCCATTTTGCATCATTTCTTACCGGATTACAACTCCAATATATACGATCACATATTGTACGATATTCCGGATTTATATCAAATATATTTTTGAACTGTTTAAAAATATGTTGTTCGATAATCGAGCTTCTTTGAAAAAGCCGATAATGAAAAATTAATTCGTCTATCGATCGTATATGTGACTGATTTTCAATTAAATACTTCACGAAAAAAAATAGTTCAATAACATTTGATGTAAATGATTTAAATATATTACCATTTAGTGATATATCTACCTCTTTTTTTTCCGTTATGTAATTAATTATTTCGATGATTTCTAATTTACATTCAAATAAATTATATGTACTGCACTGTTCTCTAATTAAGTGAAACGATTTATCAAGTAATAGTACTGGTTGTGTTCCGAGTATAGTAAAGACAGGTAAGTTTTTTTGGCTAATTTCTACAAGAAAAGAAAATAAAAAACGCGTGCCTATAGTATTTAGTTTTTGTGTATCGTCTAAAATAATCAAACGCGGATTAATCGAAATCTGATCAGGCAACAAATTATATTGAAATGGATAATCCGCAAGTAAGGAAGAAAGTTTTTCAAAATTGTCCACACACCGCAGTAATTCTATAAAAGATTTATCTATATAAAATTTGTCAATTTCGTCTAAATATCTTGCATCAATTGTTTCCGGAGAAATATACGGAAATAAAAGAAAGAGGATTAATTGAATCAACAATTTGTAATTATACGCTGCATTATTTGAAAAACTACGATGGTAAATGATGTAATTTTCCAATTTTTCATTTGAAATCAATTGATTCAGAATATAACTTTTTCCGGAACCAGATATCCCAGTAACTATCCCTACAAAAGGAGCTTGCCTATTTGCAAATTCATCGATATTCATTAAAATTTTTTTTCGAAGTTTTCGTTGATAATCGAGATCCATATGTGTCAGTCGAACAGCCTTAGGAACTATCACTATTGACGAAGGAACTTCTACATCACCAATTTTAAATGTAATTGCAGGTATTCTTTCGGAACAACCACGCCTTTTCCCATAATTATCTTTGATCTTAAACGAAAACTTTATAATATTTTCACCTGACTGAAGACTGATATAGTGGCCAGATAACAATGTTATTCCTTTAATATGTGAACCGGGTTTTATTTCTACAGTACATGTGTGAGGGCTAAACAGAATACAATATGCGTCATATTTTTTATTAAAAAAAAGTTCCCTCATTGGTTCTTTGAAAATAGAATGTGATGCTGATTTAGAAAAATACTCCAACTCTTGTATCACAAACATGTCCGGTTTGTCTAAGTTTACCTCATCATTCTCACTGACATTGAAGTATTTTCTATATAATTCAGGTGCAGATACAAGCCAATATTCTAAGGAATATCTAGAATAGAATTCAACCTGTTCGCAATTAAGGGATTTTTTCAATGCCATACGAATATCGGTTATCGTTTTTGCCGAAATGATAATATTGGTTACAAACACGATTTTAGAAACCGTTGCTTTTAAAATAGCGCTCACAATAGTAGCGTCTAGTCTGTATCGCGAAAGCTTTTTATTTGATTCGGAGTATTTTGCCTCCATCCACCATTCTTGTTTTTGATTTTCTGAATGAAATCCTAAAATAAGTGCTATGGCATCTTTATTCCCATCTCTTGTTTCTCCTGTCGCTTTCCACGTGACATTACGGTACCGGTCTTGGACAAAATCTTTGGCAAGCTTTTCAAAACCGTGAAAACCATCTTTTATTTTATTCCATTCGACTTCCATAGTGTTTTCCTCGTATTAAAAGCTTGAATAATAAAGGATAATTTGATATTATCCATAAAAAAAGGGAGCGGATAGGTATGGACGAAAAGG
>CANOYI010000161.1 GCA_947571515.1 uncultured Clostridium sp.
CTATAAACTTTTTAGCTAAATAATTACAAAAATCATATACATTGTCGCATTCGTCTTTTTCTGATTCACTTAATTTATCATTTAATAAATCATAACCTAAACAAAATGCTATATAACTAACTTCACTTTCTTTTTGGTATTTTTCTTGTGGAAGTTGTACTTGCCCATTTTCTATTTTTATATAATCTGTTTTTTCATTGTAATACTGCATTATATCTGCTAAATCTGTATTTAATTTTTCACAAATAGTTTTTTTATCAATTCCATTATCTTTACAGTATTTTAGATATTTTTGTAGTCCTAGTTTATGAGTAAATTCTTCTATACCTATATCCTCAACTTGATACCATATACCAGAATGAAATTCTAAACTCATAAATCCT
This sequence comes from uncultured Clostridium sp., assembly GCA_947571515.1. Taxonomy (GTDB): domain Bacteria; phylum Bacillota; class Clostridia; order TANB77; family CAG-508; genus CAG-269. Next base: position 384 of record CANOYI010000161.1, read on the forward strand.
TTTTCGTATTCATTTTCTAAATGTGCAAAGACATCATCATCTATATTGTATGCCCAGTCTAATGCAGGATTTATTTCATTATCTTTTAATGTTACCTCATACAGCTCATTATTCTGGTCATTTATTACAGCAATAGAATGCTTTGTATTTTGTTTATTTACTAATACATACTCTATTTTCGCATTAGTGAAGTCTTTACTTCTTGCTAACTCATTAACTTCATACATTATATTATCAACAATTTCTTTTTCCATTAGCTTTTTCCTCCTATCTCTCACATACTCTCTGTTTTTTCAATTCTTTTTTTACACTATCATAGATTTTATCTAAATATTCAAACATTGTTTGGCTACACCTTTTGTTGCTAGTAGCTTTAAAAAATCCCTTTTTGGTTTTAAAATTATAATCTGTAAGCCTATTATTGATAAATCCCTGTGTTGCAAGTGGAATTTTTATATCATATTCTTTAGCTAAAAAAAGCACACAATTTTGTGTGTCTGGAGTAAATTTATATTCATTATCTTTATAAAATTTAAAATCAAATATTTTTATTGTTTCTCCTTTGTATATATTTTGTTTTATTTCTTTTAATTGCCTTTTAAATTCTGTATTTACTTGCTTTACTGTTTCTCTTTCCTGTTGTTTTCTTGCATTAAATGCCTCTTGGTCTATTCTTCTATTTTCTGCAATATATTCTTCTCTGCTATTTTTCGCCATATCATACATATCTGGAAAATGTTTAGAAATATATGCTAATTCACATTTATTGAAGTAGTTTTTTCTTTTGATTTTTCTCGTAAAAAACTCTTTTAAATCAAATGTAGATAACTTTTCTATAACACGATCACAATAGTTTTTACTTTCTGTTAGCGTACTGTCTATACTAGCACTAATAAACTTTTTGAGCTCAATTCCTGCTATATTCATTTTCCAATATTCATTGTCTTTATCTTTAAATAAATACTCTTGCCCATAACTTCCTACTTCTGTTTTCAATACAGCTATTTCTGTTCCATTATAATTTACTTTTGCTACTCTCTTATTTGCCTTTTTTAACTCATTATCTTCTATAAGCCATACTGTTTCTATATTGGTTTGTTCTATCATAATATTTCCTACCTCCTATCTGCCTCGCTCTAGCTTTTTATCTGCTTTCACTTTGTCATATACATACTCGCATAAGCCTTTGTCATCTAATTTTGCCATATTTCTTGCAATTTCATATACTTGTTTTTGAAAATCTGCTGTCATTAGACTTGTTCCATTTGCTCCTTTTATCATATTTTCGTAAAATTTATCATCTAGTAAATTATTTCTGCCACATTGTAATAAAACATTTAATGCAAACGCATTTTGTGTTAAGTTTCTTTTATCAATTACTTTTTCATAGTTCTTCATATTTTTGCCTTTTCTCCTTTCCATTTCTTCTATTTTTAATATTTTCAAATATTCTTGATTCAAAATATCTTTGCTTACTGGTGGAGATACAAAATCAAAGTACCATTCAATCTCCGACTTTATTTCTGCTATGAATTGCTTTCTAGTTGTATTTTTAGGCATTGAACAAGTATCATCTTCAAATTTTATATTTCTTGCTATTTCGTGTAAGTCCTCATTTCCTTTTATATCTTTCATTAAAATATACTCTACTCCGTTAATCATTTCACTCATAGCTCTCACAACCTTTCTCTAGTCTGGCATTTCCATTTTTATTTAATGCTTTATACTTTTTTATGCCATCTAGTGTAATTTCATAAATTGCCACTTTTTTACCTGTATATTCACATATTTTCTTATTTACTGATTTTACTAACCCCATTTTTTCTAACTCTGTAAGGCGTGGTGCTGTGTAATTTCTTTCTGCACTAGGTGTTAGTTTTAATTCAAACAATTCAACTGCTATTTCTTTTGCTGTTTTATTGCCTTTTATAAGTCTATATAGTATTTGTTCATATCTCCTTTTCTTTTTTAACTGCATATCTTCAAAACTTAATTGTCTTGTTTGGTGTGTTATTGTACTCATATATTTCCCTACCTTTCATCTATAATCCCATCATTTCACGCACAACTCTGTCGCTCATTTTTATAGTTCCTACAAGTACCAACATATTGAAAACTAGCTCTCCAATATAGCTCCATACTTGCGTTGCAACAGGTGCGTTCATATCAACTGCTGGTGGTGTGGACGCAAATAGTGAAAATATAATACAAGAAAGCACAATAATTGCTCCCTCCATACATACTGAAGTATAAGATTTTATAAAGCTCTTTGCCACGCTTTGTGATGGCTCTCCTGCCATTGCTGAAAGTGGAATTGGTGCTATTGCTGTGTATAAATAAAGTTTGAAAAACCTACCATAAACACTCATTATCATTACAAAAGAAAGTACAGTTATAAATAGTCCACCAATAATCGTAATCGCCCATAATGGAATACTCTCGAAAAATCCGGCAACTTTCTATTGCTGAAATTATTTCTGGAGGTATAACTGTACTCGTGCTATTTCCAAAGCCTGCTGAACTCATTATTGTAGAGCTTATGCCCTGTACTATCTTGAATATTGCAAGCATTAAGTCTAGTCCATAAACAACTATTGTATATGCTATTGCAAACCTTAAAAACAACTTAAAAGCGTGTTCTGGCTTTTTTACTTCTGAAAACGAATTACAAGTTTTGATAACTCCTGCTAAAAAGAAAATTACAAGCAATGCTAGTCCGTATTGCTTGTACTGCTCCGTGTATATTAGTAATTACACTCCATATACCACCGACCTTTAAAATTTTCTGGTGTTTGTGAAACTAATTGCCATATCTCGCCTAGTTTCCCATTCCAAGTATTGATTGCATTTTGTAGATTACCTACAATCCAATTATCACTCAAATTTATCGCCTCCTATATTTTTTATAGGAGGGCAATATCTCTTTTATTGTTTTTCTTCACTTTTCTAACCCAAAATTAGTTCTAGTATTTGTTTTGCAAAAGCTATAATTACTCCACCTGCAAGCGTCATAAATCCATTTGCTCTTTGTGATGGATCGTGTGATTTTATAGCCATACCAACTTGCACAATTCCCCATAACAAAAGAATTGCACCTATTGCACCTATAATTTGATACATAAAATTCTTTAGGTTATTGATAACAGCTAGTGGATCATCTGTTGCAAATACTGTATTGTTTCCAACTAATAATACAGCTCCAACTGTAAAAATTTTCATTCCTATACTTAATAATTTTTGTTTACTTATTTTCTTTTTCATAAAAAATTCCTCTCTTTCCGAGAGGGCATATTTATCTTATTTTGTTTTTCTTCAAAATTAGTTATCTTTTTTAGATTCTTTCATAAAGTATTCATCTATTTCTTCATCAATTAAGATTTCATAATTTCCTATATCTTTATACTCTTTACATTTAATATCACTTGTATCGGTATCTATTGATATAGTAGCAATAGCATTTTCTGTATTGCCGTGTATATAAGTTTTGTACCCTCCATCTTCTGTTAGTTTGATGTTTGGGTGTGCAAATGTGTTATATTTTAAATCTATTATTGGTCTTTCTCCTCTTATAAACAATAAAGCATACTTATTGTCTAACATTCGGACTTCGTCTGGTGTCATTAGTTCTCTACCTGCTATCTGGTAGTTTGTGCTATAACTTCCAGAATGCCCTGTGCTTTTTCCGATAGGTATTGGTATCAATAGTTTCCTTTCCTAGAAGTTCGCTGATATACTTATGTGTGGACTGCTCATTTCCGTCCGTAAGTACAAGAGCTCATCACAGTTACCAACTATGCTTTCCCATTGTTTTTCAAACAATGTTTTTAATTGTGCAAGATTTTGTAATATTATTGAAACTGATACACCTCTCGAACGCATTGTGGCAAGTATTTTGTCAAAATCGTCCGGCAATGATACATTGTAGGCTAAGTATTAAACGCCTTGCCATATTACTATGGTAGGTTTTCTA
>CANOYI010000162.1 GCA_947571515.1 uncultured Clostridium sp.
AGGTGGGCTACGGCAATGTTTTTCTTTTAGAGCATAAAAAAAATCAAATATACAACGCATAATTGCACATTTGATTTGAAATAGGCACAAATATCTAATATTTACATTTTTTAATGTAAATACTTGTGAAATTACTTTTACATTTTTACTTGTATCCCTCCCCATATAAAAAACTCCTTTACAGAATAGTGCCTAAACAAAATTCTTAAAGGAGTTTTGAATAATTAAAAAATAAATCAATACTATAATCAAAGTCTAAAATATGTACTTGTAATTATCTTGTGTTTTCTCTATATCTTTTGAATCGCCTCCCTTTTAAGACTTTGATTAAGTTGCTTGCATTATATAGAATTTTACTTTTCTAATGTCAAAAAAGGGGGAATATGGCGAAAAAGGGCGAAAAAAGGCTAAATTTTCTTTTACTATTTTTTCCATTTTGTATTGTGTTTACATAATTTTTATGGTATAATGTTATCGAATTTATAATATAGACATTTGTAGGAGGGTTTCCAGATGCAGAAAGTCCTTATTGCTAATCCTAATGTTGAGCAAAGAATAAGGCTTTGTCAACAGCTTGCAAATGATAAAAGGTTAGAAGTAATAGAAACAGCTGATGGAAAAACTGCTTTAGAAAAATATCTTGATATTAAACCTAATGTATTAGTTTTAGATTCTTGCCTAAAAGATATAAATTGTATTGAAATAATTGATAGATTATCTACAAATATTGCAGATAAGAAAAATAACAACATTATATTAACAGCTCAAAAAGAAGAAAATTTGAACTTGTCTAATGCTGCTAGAATATACAAGGTAATCTATGATGATGAAAATTTTAATGACTTTTATAGTACAATTAACGAAATGTATCTTTTTGGAGAATATGAAGAATTAACTAACGAGGAACTCGATTTATTATTTTTGACATTAAAAATTCCTTTAAATTCAAATGGAACTAATTACATAAGAGAAGCTATTTTTGAATGCTACTACTACCCTGACTTACAGAAAAAATTGAAAGATATTTTTACTATAATTGGACAAAGACATAACAAGCCTAATTCGGCAATACGATCAAGTTTTAGAACTGCATTAGAACGATTAAATATGTATAGAGATACTATCAACTGCCCTATTATGCAATATTTTGATATTGAAGAAAATATAACCCCAAAAGATTTTTTAGAAATTGCAGTAATGTATTTGCATCTACAAAAAGGAAAGAAGAAATAAGTTTTGTAAAAAACCTATTCCTTCTTTTTTAGTTTATGCGTTTTCTTTTAATTCTTTATACCCTTGCATTATATTGTCTATTTCCATATTGTTTATTGGCTCTGATACAAATGTATTCAAATTTCTTCCCATTAGATTATATGCTGTTTTCATATATTCATCACTAACATTATCACTTGTAATTATATTGAATATTGGCACATTATCTTTTAAACTTTCTTTTGATTTTCTCATTATTTCCATACTGTCCATATTGTCTAAATTCATTTTTGCAAAAACAACTTCTGGCTTTGATTCTATAATTTTGTTATATGTTTCTTTTCCCTCTGTTGCTGTACCTACTAATTCAACATAGTCTAAATCTTTTATCGTATCTGCTATCTTATTTCGTATTTCTTTATTATTATGAGCAATTAGAATTTTTATCTTTTTCATTCTATCCTCCTCTAATTCATACATAAATTCTACTGGATTTTGATATAGTGCATTTCCCTTTTTCACATCTACACCATGTTCTGTTTTTATTATATCTCCATTTGCTATTAGCAAAGTATATTTATCTTCCATGTCTTTTTCTTGTCTAAAGTCTGTTTCTCCTATATTTCCAAAATGTCTAAATACATTTTTAGTTTGTTCAAATTCTGCATCTGTTATTGCAAATTCGTCTTTATTTCTCTCTGCTGTTTCTCGAAGTGGCATAAATTTAAAGAATTTCCATTTGCTAATATTATAATTGTTTAAGAACTCTCCTAGCTGCTCCATTTCATTTATATTTTTCTTGCTGACTACTGTATTGATATTGACTTTTAAACTTTTTCCCTTAACATAGTCTAATATAGTTTTAACCTCTTCAAAATGATTTCTGCCTCTTCCCAACTCTTCATTGGTATCATCATTTATTGTATCTAGTGATAATGTCAAAGAATCTAAATAGCCTAAAATCTCTCTCATATTTTCATTTTGTGCTAATACCATTCCGTTTGTTATTAGCTTGTTTTTTATACCATTTTCTTGTGATATTTTCAATAGTTCTTTTAAATTTGGATATAGTAGTGCTTCTCCCCCTGTCCATGTTATATTATTTACTCCATCTTTAATTAAATTATTCAATATCTTTTTGTTTTCTTCATAAGTTAGATCGTTAATACCTAAAAATCTGTGGCAATATTTACAATTTTGATTACACTTTGTTGTAATATTCCAACAAACTCTCTTTTTCTGCATCTTTAACATCCTTCTTTCTTTGAAATTGATACATGAATATTATATCTTGTAAGTTTTTTCCTGTCTATTCTCAAATTTTTAATCGCTATTAAATATTTTTTAACGCAAAAAAAGAATACCCTTTGTTTTAAGGATATTCTGCTTATTTTCTTATATTCATTTATTACTTATTTTTTAAGTATTTTTTTATAAATTTCTTATCTACTTGTGTTAGCATATCTTTCATATATACTAAATTTATACTTAACTCTGGCAATTTTATTGGCAATTCAACTTCGTATAATTCGCCATTTTCTAATTGTTTTTTTACAGCTTCTTTCATTACATAAGCTATTCCTAGTCCATTCATTACGGCTTCTACTCTTATTTCTGTTGTATCACATTTCATATTTGGTTTTATTTTTACTTTGTGTTCTTTTAGAACTTTAAATAAATTTTTAGTAGAATTTGTATTGTCAAAATTTAATATATATCGTAAATCTTCTAGTTCTTTTACATTTTCAATTTTTAGTGGCTCTTTCGCAACAAATATATTGTTTACTTTTTTTAATTCTTCAATTACAAACTCATCTGTTTCTGTTGGTATAACATCTGTTATTACAAAACCAAGTTTGTGATTTTTTAACATCTCAAACATTTCACTTGGATTTGCACCACAAGTTAACTCAATATTTAAGTTTGGAAAATCATTTTTGGCTTTTTTGATATATTCCATTAAGTAATAATTAGTCAAGTGAGATTGACACCCTAAATTTATAGTACCATTAGCTAAATCATTTTTTTCTTTTATTACTTTTTCGGCAAAATCAAAGGAAGAAATACTTTTATTAACCATTTCAAATAATTCTTTTCCCTTTTCTGTTAGCTTTACTCCATTTTTTTCTCTATAAAATAGTTTCACATCTAATTGATTTTCTAAATTGCTTATCTGTGTACTAATATTAGCTGGAGTCTGATCTAATTTATTTCCTGCATCTGCATAGCTTTTAGAACTTGCAACTACACAAAATATCTTATACAAATTATAATTTACATTAGACATAGTAGCACCTCTCAATCGCTATTATTATATCATATTATGTAAATAAAGTAAAGAGTTTTGCCCTATTTCTAGGCAAAACTCCATGTATTATTCGTTATTTTGTTTTGAATATAATAAATTTGCTTTTCTAATATCAAACTTTGTTCCGATTTTTAGGTTAAGTGTTTTTACAAATTCTATTAGCTGCTCTATATTTTGTTCTGCATTTTCTACTTTCTTTGCTTCTAGCTCTATAAATATTCCTAAATCTTTAACATCTTGAATATATGCTATAAACTCATCATTTTCGTACATATAGTTTTTATCAATCATATTTAAAAATCTTGTATAACCTAATATATTCAAATGTTTTTCTGCTTCTTCTATGCTCATAACTTTTAATACAGACTTTTCTGTACTTATCTCAAATCCATTGCTGTTATGATTTCTTCTTTTACAAACTATCTTTTTGTCATCTTCATTAACATATCTAATAATTAGTGTGTCTGTAATTCTTCCATTTTTAGGTGCAAATTCATTAGTTTTATCATTTTTCATATATATATCATCTAATGTAAATTCTTCTATGTATTTGAATCCTTTATCTTCTAAAACTTTAACAATAGTTGATATTTCTTCAAAGACTTCACAAGTTATTTCTACATCTTTTATAAACTTTGTTTCTCTTACTGCATCTCCAACATATTCTTTTAATTTTTGTTCTAGTAACTCAAAATCACATGAAATGCTAATAAAAAATGGGATTTTTATATGTACTACATTTTTGTATATTTTCTTTGCTTTTGA
>CANOYI010000163.1 GCA_947571515.1 uncultured Clostridium sp.
CTCATTATGAAAATACAATTTTAATTACAGAAAAAGAGCCAGAAATATTGACAATGCTTTAAAAATAGTATATAATCTAGTAGTTATTATGCAAAATAGCGATATTTTGCACTGAAATCAGTAAAAAGCTCTTTAAGGAGGGAGAAAAATTGGCGAAAGAAGATGTGATTGAAGTAGAAGGAAAAGTAGTAGAAGCTTTGCCAAATACTAATTTCAAGGTAGAACTTGAAAATGGACATCAAATATTGGCTCACATTTCTGGTAAATTAAGAATGAATTATATTAAAATTTTACCAGGAGATAAGGTGAAAGTAGAGTTATCACCTTATGACTTGACAAGAGGAAGAATTACTTGGAGAGCAAAATAAATGATTGTTTTATTGCTTTAGCAATTAGAAATCATGATATACAAAAATAATTAAAATTATTTTTGTATAAATTGTAAAACAGTTAAAAATTAACCCAATAAAAATATATAGTGCAGAGGACTAAAAACAAGAAATACTTAAAATCTAAGGGGAGGGGATATTTCTTATCCTTAGAGAATTTACCAAAGGAGAAGAAGTGTCCCCTGACATTAGAAAGAGAGGTGCAAAAATGAAAGTAAGACCATCAGTAAAGAAAATATGCGATAAATGCAAAATTATAAAAAGAAAAGGTGTGATTAGAGTTATTTGTGAAAACCCTAAACACAAACAAAGACAAGGTTAATCCTTATATTCGTTCATAACACAAATTAGGTAGCGGCTGTGAGCTCCTGTAAAATGGGGGTTACATATCAAATTTGTGTTTATATATATGTCTTAAAACTTTAAAGAGACTGGGGTAAACACCAGTAGCATTTCACCTTTAAATGATTTTAGGACAAACAAAGAAAATAAGTTAGCTGTGCGAAGCAAAGCAAGCTACAGATAACTTATGCAATAAAAATTATATTTGGAGGTGCAAAAAAATATGGCTCGTATAGCAGGAGTAGATTTACCAAAAGAAAAGAGAGTTGAGATAGGACTTACCTACATTTATGGTATAGGAGTATCAAGTTCTAGAAAAATTCTTGAAAAAGCTGGTGTTAATCCAGATACTAGAATTAAAGATTTAACAGATGATCAAGTAAATGATATTAGAAAAGTAATTGATGAAGCTTACACAGTAGAAGGAGATTTAAGAAGAGAAGTTGCTCTTAATATCAAAAGACTTACTGAAATTGGATGCTATAGAGGACTAAGACATAGAAGAGGTCTTCCCGTTAGAGGTCAAAGAACTAAGACGAATGCTAGAACTAGAAAGGGTCCTAGAAAACTAGTTAGCAAGAGCAAAAAATAATTGAAAATCAATTAAAAGCAGCAATCTGCACAATTTTGAGTTAGCTGTGTGAAGCAAAGCGAACTACAGATAACTTATGCAATCGAAAGAAGTGAGATTGTAATCATTCAAACCTTGATGTACCAACGTACACCTTCGGCTTGAAATGAATATGAAAATTGCACATTTCACTACTTTTAATTAATTTTATAGTAATTGATTAAATGCTAATTTTGATTAATTTTATGAAATCTGATTGAATATTAATTTTGTAGTTTACAAATAATGTAATTCTAATCAATTTCAATTTAGAAAATAAATAAAAAAATGAAATCATGAATAAACAAGATATTCAGAATGAAATTTTTGAATAAGGAGGAAAAAGCAAAATGGCTAAAAATGTAACAACAAAAAAAGTTGCTAGAAGAAATAGAAAAAACATTGAAAAAGGTGCAGCACATATTCATTCTAGTTTTAATAATACAATCGTTACCATTACAGATACACAAGGAAATGCAATTTCATGGGGAAGTGCTGGGGAATTAGGATTTAAAGGTTCTAGAAAGAGTACACCATATGCAGCAGGTCAAGTTGCGGAAACAGCAGCAAAAGCAGCTATGGAACATGGATTGAAATCAGTTGAAGTATTTGTAAAAGGACCTGGTTCAGGTAGAGAAGCAGCAATTCGTGCTCTTCAAACAGCAGGTCTTGAATTAAGTAGTATTAAAGATGTAACGCCAATACCACATAATGGTTGTAGACCACCAAAAAGACGTCGTGTTTAATAATTTAAATTAGGAAAGGAGTAAGAATAATGGCAAGATATAAAGACGAACAATGTCGTAGATGCCGTAGAGAAGGACAAAAATTGTTCTTAAAAGGTGAAAGATGTTATACAGATAAATGTAGCATTTCTAGAAGAAATTATGCACCAGGACAACATGGACAAAAAAGAGCAAAACTTTCTGAATACGGAATGCAATTAAGAGAAAAACAAAAAACAAAAGCATATTACGGAGTAGGAGAAAAACAATTTAGAAAATATTTCGAAATGGCTTCTAACAAAAAAGGTGTAACAGGTGAAAACTTATTACAAATATTAGAAAGTAGATTAGATAATGTAGTTTATAGATTAGGATTTGGAACATCTAGAGCACAAGCAAGACAATTTGTAAACCATGCACAATTTGAAGTAAATGGTAAAAAAGTAGATATTCCATCTTATCAAATAAAAGTAGGAGATGTAATTACAGTAAGAGAAAATAAGAAAGATAATGCTACGATTAAAATAAATATAGAAGAATCAAGCAAAAGACCAATTCCAGCATGGCTAGAAAAGGATAATGAGAAATTAAGCGGTAAAGTCATTCGATTAGCGTCTAGAGAAGATATTGATATTCCAATTGAAGAACATTTAATAGTAGAGCTTTACTCAAAATAATAAAAAGTAAGAATAAAGGTCTAGTCAAAACTTTAAAAATTTTACTTAAAAAACTATAAAGTTTTTAAAAAGTTTGAGAAAGATATTCTCAAATATTAGGAGGTAAAAATGATAGAATTTGAAAAGCCAAATATTGAATGTCTAGAAGTTAATGATGCAAATAATTATGCAAAGTTTGTATGTGAGCCATTAGAGAGAGGTTATGGAGTAACAATAGGAAATTCTTTAAGAAGAATTCTACTTTCATCACTTCCAGGATGTGCGATTACAAGCGTAAAAATAGATGGAATATTACATGAATTTTCTACTATTCCAAACATAGTTGAAGATGTACCAGAAATAATTGTTAACTTAAAAAATGTTAGATTAAAATTTGATGAAAACGAAGAAAAAGTTTTAAGAATTGATGTTAAGGGAGAAGGAGAAGTTACAGCAGCAGACATTATAACAGATGGAACGGTTGAAATTTTAAATCCAGACTTACATATTGCAACTATTTCTGAAGGTGGAAATTTAAAGATAGAGATGACAGCAGATAAAGGAAGAGGATATAACTCAGCTGATAAAAATAAGAAACAAAATCAAGATATATCTGTACTTCCAATTGACTCTATCTATACACCAGTTAAGAAAGTTAACTATCAAGTAGAAAATACTAGAGTTGGCCAAATGGTAGATTATGATAAATTAGTAATCGAAGTATGGACAGATGGAGGCTTAAAAGCTCATGAGGCTTTAAGTTTAGCAGCTAAAGTAATGACTGGACATCTAGAATTATTTATTGATTTATCAGAAGCTACAAAAAATACACAAGTTATGATTGAAAAAGAAGAATCTAAAAAAGAAAAAGTACTAGAAATGTCAATCGAAGAATTAGAATTATCTGTTAGATCATTCAACTGTCTAAAAAGAGCAGGAATTGCTAGTGTTGAAGATTTAACAAATAAATCTGAAACTGACATGATGAAAGTAAGAAATTTAGGTAAAAAATCATTTGACGAAGTAACAGCAAAACTACATTCCTTAGGATTAGATTTTGCTGGCGAAGATGAATAGTAAGAAAAAATTATAAAATAGGGTAAACACTAATTCACTAGGGAAAGGGACATTCCTTAACCCAAGTGGATAAACCGATAGGTAAGGAGTGTGCCTTATCATTAGAAAAGGAAGGTGAAAAAATTGGCTACAAATAGAAAGTTAGGTAGAACAACAGACATCAGAATGGCAATGTTAAAAAACTTAACAACAGATTTAATAATGTATGGAAAAGTTGAAACAACATTAGCTAGAGCAAAAGAAGTAAAAGCCATTGCTGACAGCATCATATCACTTGCTATTAAAGAAAAAGATAACTTTGAAATGGTAGATGTAAAAGTTATAAAAGCTAAATTAGATGCAAAAGGTAACAAAGAGACAGAATTAGTAAAAAGTAAAAATGGCAAAGAATATCTAAAAGTAGTAAAAGAAGAAACGACTGAAAAAAGACAAAAAGATATGCCATCTAGATTAAATGCTAG
>CANOYI010000164.1 GCA_947571515.1 uncultured Clostridium sp.
ATAATTCATTATACACCCTCTCATTAAATGTGTCCATATATCTATTCTAACACCAGCATCTAATCTTTCTTGTTCCATTTCATTTAAATCTAACACCCCCTCTTTGTTTAATACTTGCAACTGCTCTAACAAATCTTCTCTATCTTTATATTGTTCACTTAACAAAATAAAATCATAAGCATCTGATTTATTATTTCCACCAATTAATTTTCCATCTTCTGTCTCATACCTTTCCACTTGATATAAATTACCATTTCTATCTTGTCTTTGTTCAATCACTAAATACACATCACCAAAAGTATCAACTTTTCCTAAATATTTTACATTTAGTACTTTTTCCTCTGACATATTTTTCTGATTTCTTGTATTTGTATTAAATTGTTTCTCTAAAATTTTTATATCTCTTTGATCTCTTAAAGCTCTCATTTTGTCAAATATTTTTTCTTGGTCAAAATCTCTATTCATAATACACTCCTTTATTCCTTAACTTATCATTTCTGCCACTAAATCATAATCACTAATTCCAACAATCTTACACTTCACGAAGCTGTTAATCATATCACTTTTTTTGGCGTTTTCCTTCTTAATATACACCAAACCATCCATTTCTGGCACATCTTGCATGGTTCTGCCGATATAATATTTTCCATCAAAAGATACATCTTCCACTAAAACTTCACATTCCTGATTTAACTTCTTTTCCAAATTTTCTTTTGAAATCTGTTGCTGTAATGCCATAATTTGACGATATCTTGCTTTCTTCGTATTACCATGTATTTGTTCTAGTAATTTAGCAGCTGGTGTTCCCTCTTCTTTGGAATACATAAAAGTTCCTAATTTATCAAATTTAGCCTGTCCTACAAATGCTATTAATTCTTCAAAATCTTCTTTTGTTTCGCTTGGAAATCCTACCATCAAGCTTGTCCTTAACGTTACTTTTGGAATTTTATTTCTTATCTTTTGAATTAAATTTTCTATTTGTTTTTTAGAAGTTTTTCGGTTCATCTTTTTCAAAATGGTATCTGAAATATGTTGAATAGGTATATCAAAATATTTTGCTATTTTCGGATTGTTAGCCACTACATTAATTAGTTCTTCTGTAATTCCTTCTGGATAGGAATACAAAAATCGAATCCATTTAATTCCTTCTATCGTACTAATTTCTTCTAATAACTCTGCTAATTTGCTTTCTCCATATAAATCTATTCCATATTTGGTGGTATCTTGTGCTATGATAATCAGCTCTTGTATGCCCTGTTTTGCTAAGTTTCTTGCTTCTTCTAGTATATCTTCTTTTTTCCTACTAACAAAAGGACCTCTAATATAAGGAATCGCACAATAAGTACATTTATTGTTACAGCCTTCTCCTATTTTTAGATAAGCATAGTTTTTCCCTGTGGTAATGGTTCTTCCCAAAAATTCTTCCTGTGTTAGCATTGGCATTTTAGGAATATCTGCTATTTTTTTGCTATCTTTCCTTTTACTTTTTATGACAATATCTCTTTTAATCAAATCTTCTATTTTATCCCATAATTTATCATATTCTTCTATCTTGATAAACAAATCTACTTCTGGTAATGCTTTTATTAAATCTTTGTAATATCTTTGTACTAGACATCCCATCACAATCAAATACTTACATTGTTTTTTCTTGTATTCTGCCATTTCTAAAATGGTATTAATCGCTTCTTCTTTAGCACTGTCAATAAACCCACAGGTATTAATGACAATAATATCTGCTTTTGTTTCATCATTTACTATTTCAAATTTGTTTTTCTTGAATCGTCCAATCGTTGCTTCTGTGTCAATTAAATTTTTACTACATCCTAGTGATATAAATCCTACTTTCATTTATTTTCCCTTTCTGAGATAATGAGACAAGGGGGACAGGTTTAAATTGTCTCATATTTTTTGTCGTTCTTTGTCAATTTATGGTTTTCGACATTTTTCTACCTAATTTATGAGACAATTTAAACCTGTCCCCCTTGTCTCATTTTAGTCTTTGTGGCTACACACATGCTTTCTCGTCAACTCCATCAAATCCAATTTGGTAAAGCCTTCTACCTGTGTTTTCGTTCTATCTTTTTTCAGTTCCTCTTTTAAAAGAATCTCTATCTTTTCTTTATTTTCTTGACTTTTCATATCGATATAATCAATAATAATAATACCACCAATATCTCTTAGTCGTAACTGTTTAGCAATTTCTATCGTTGCCTCACGATTCACTTTATAAACCGTTTGTTCCAGATTTTGATTACCCGTATATTTCCCTGTATTAACATCAATAGCTGTTAAAGCTTCTGTTTTATCGATTGTAATAAATCCTCCACATTTTAGCCAAATCTTTCTATTTTGCATTTTTTCTATTTGCTTATTCAATTCATAAACATCAAATAGATTCTCTTCTTTTATTTCTATTTTTAAATTGCTATATTCTTTATTTTCACTTTTTAAATCTTCTAGCTCTTTTTTTACTTTTTTGTCATTGACAGTTATTTTTTCAATTGAATCACCTGCTAAATCCATTAACATCTTTTCTATAATATTTTCACTTTTATATAATAATTTAGGTTCTTTCAAATCTGGACTAATACTAGTTTGAATTATATTATTCCATTTCTTCTCTATCTTTTTAATATCTTCTACTATTTCTTCTTCTTTACCTTCAGCTGAAGTTCTTATAATAGCCCCATAACCAGCACTTAAATTTTCTTTTACTAGTTTGATTAATCTTTCTTGTTCCCTTTTTTCTTCAATTTTTTGCGAAATCGTTACGATATCTGTATTAGGAAGTAAAGCAACATATTTACTTGGTAAATTAATATGAGCAGACACCTTTGCACCTTTTTTCTCATTACTATCTTTTTTTACTTGCACTAATATTTTTTGATTTGGTTTAATCACTTTGCTGATTTCAATATCTTCTTTTTGTGTTTCCTTTGTTTCATCTATTTGAGGTAAAATATCTCTCAAATGAATAAAGCTATTTTTGTCTGTCCCAATATCGACAAAAGCTGATTGCATACCACTAATTACATCTTTTACAATACCAATGTAAATATTTCCTTCTTTTCTCCTATCTTCCTGTTCCTCTTCATAGTATTCTATTAATTTACCATTTTCTACTAATGCTATTTGCTTTACCTTATTTTCTGTTTGTATTATAACTTCTGTCATCTTCATTTAATTCCTTTCTAATATTCACATTGTCCCCACTGGTTCCAGGATAAAATGGGGACATTTTATTAATTAAATTTGTTCATGGCTATATCAATACCACTTTTTATTATTTCGACAATGGCATCTTTGGCTAAATCTGTTCCCCTATTTAATTTTTCTTTGTCTTGCTCTGAAATAGCACCTATTACGTATTCAATCATATTTTCTTTGTTTTCTGGCATTCCAATTCCAACTCTTATTCTCTTAAAGTTTTGTGTATTCAATTCTTTTACTACTGATTTCATTCCATTATGTGTTCCAGGTCCTCCTGCTTTCCTAATCTTAATCATACCTGGTTCTATGTCAATATCATCATAAATTACAATTAATTGAGCCATTTCTATTTTATAAAACTGTATCATTTCTTGGATGCTTTCTCCACTTAAATTCATAAAAGTCTGAGGTTTTAGCAAAATAACTTTTTCTCCTTCTATTATGCCATTTCCATATAAACCTTTAAATTTGTTCTTTGTGACTTCGATTTCGTATTGTCTTGCTAATTTATTAATCGTATTAAATCCCATATTGTGTCTTGTATCGCTATAGTCCTTTTCTGGGTTACCTAATCCCACTATTAAATACATGTTTTATTTTTCTCACTTTCTTTTTGTTTTACTGTTATCTATTTTAACTTGTTTCTGGCTTTTTTTCAAGTTTTTTTATGACAATCACTAAAAATATTTAAAATTTTTGTTACTAGTCAGCCTTATTATTGTTTTCTTGTGAGAAAGCTTAATATATGATTTTTTCATACCTTAATAATATATTAAGCTTTCTCACTAAAAAATATAAGAGTAGGCTGAACAGTAACAAATTTATTTCCCCCTTTAAATCTGGAACCAATGGGACCTTTATGATAGGCCTGTCCCAAAATATACCCAAACAAGAACAATAGGAGCTTGATTTAACTTTTTCATATTTAAAATTATACCTTACAAGCCCCGTTTAATTGTTCGTCTACAGAAAATTGCATAGCAATTTTCTGT
>CANOYI010000165.1 GCA_947571515.1 uncultured Clostridium sp.
GAGTAAGTTATTCTACGTACTGTTTTAAATTGAATTTAAATTTTTAATTATCTGTTGCAAGAAATTTTGGAAAATTAAAGAAAATGTATTGACAAAAAAATAACAACATATTATAATATCAATTGTTGCTAGGAATAACCAGTTCAACCTATCATTTAATATATGCAGATGTGGCGGAACTGGTAGACGCACAGGACTTAAAATCCTGCGGTTGAATAAACCGTGCCGGTTCGATTCCGGCCATCTGCACCATTAGAACCTCAAGTGTTTCGTAAGATTATGCTTGAGGTTTTAATTATAAAAAATTTTGTAGTTCTACAAAAAGTTCTACAAAATTCACAACATTTTATTTTTATAAAATCTTTATTTAGTGGCTTAAATAAGGATTTTTTAATTTCTAAATCTTTTAACATTTCTAACAATTTTTATTTTATAACTCCATTTCTTCATCTTCTTCGTCATCATCTTGACTAGGTTCAGTAAAGTTTAAACTACTACCAATTACTAAAGCAGAATTTTGTTTTGATTCTACATCTACATGAGTGTATATATTTGCTGTAGTATTATAACTAGAATGCCCTAACCATATTTGAATATCTTTCATACTGACTTTGTTTGATAATAATAAACTAGCACACGAGTGTCTTAAATCATGGAATCTAATAGACTTTAAGTTATTATCTTTTAGTATTTGATTAAACTTATGTGAAACATAGTCAGGCTTTAGTATAGAGCCATCTTTATTCACACAAACATAGCCATTATCATTTAAGTATGATTTTTTAAATATTTTTTTATTATATTCTTGATTTGCTTTTTCTTCTAAAAGTATTTCTTCAATTTCTCGAATTAAAGGCAAAGTTCTATAACTTGATTGATTTTTAGTTTTATCTTCTGCAACAATTTGCAATTTACCATCTACTTTTGTTTGTGAAATAGTATGTCTTATAATAATTGTTTTATTTTCAAAATCAACAGCATCCCATTTTATACCTAATGCTTCACTTCGCCTAAGTCCATAATATAAGGCTAGAAGAACAGGTAGCTTAATAGGTGTATCTTTTATTGCAACTAATAATTCATTTAATTGTGCTTTATTATAATAGGTTGCTATGTATTGTTCTTTTTTAGGCTTGTCTATTTTATCTGCTGGATTTGTTAATATCAATTCGCATTTTACTGCATATTGTAATGCTTTTCTAATATTCGCATGATAGCGAAGAATCGTATTTCCTTTTAAGCCTAGATTATATAGTTCTGTGTAAAAATCTTGAATATGATAAGGCTTTAAATCTTTTAAGGAAACATCTAATTTCTTAAAATAGTTATATACTTTACCTTTTACAATTCTTTCATAACCGGCATAAGTTGTTTTTACTACTCTAGGTTTTATAATGTCTAACCAATTTATCATAAAATCACAAAATTTTATATTAGCCTTATTATTTATATCTAATCCAGAAATAGTAGGTTTTTCATTTAGAGTTTTCTCATATTCATGTCTTATTTCTTCAACTTTTCTTTCTGCGAGTTTTTTATTATTCTTAACTTTTAATTTAGTGGAAATCCACTTTCGTTGTATATTATTAAATTCGTCTTTATAGTATAAAACAGCATAATAAATATTTTTCTTCTGCTGTAATGTGGCTGTTACTGTTATCATTAAATGACCTCCTTATTCTCGTGTAAATGTATTTATTTTCAATTTTGGTTTATTATGTATGAAATTATATTAGCTTTTGGAATTTTATATTGTCTGCCTATTTTCATGGCTTTTATTTTGTTTTCCTTAATAAGCCTATAGGCTAGTGTTAAACTAATTCCACCTAATATATTTCGCATTTGTTCAATGTTTATAATATCTGGGTAATTAGTAAACATGATAGAATATTGTTCTTTTACATCCATTTTAACTGTACCTCCTTTTGGTTAATAAACTGCTCTTGGAACATCTATTGAAACAGTCAATTTTCTATCTATTTCAAATCTTTTTCTTTTAGCATTATACTTGTAAGCACTAGAATTAAACTTTCTAAAACTACGATTTGAAATGTCAAAATAATAAGATAGTTCTTCAGCATCTTGTTTTAATTGGGCTTTAAGAGCTTCATAACTATCTCTATTAGATTTTTGTTTTAATTTCATGTATTCAATGGTTTGTTCTTTATGCTTTTGTTTGTTTTGTTGTTTCCTTTGATTCTTTTCTTCATGATACCTAAAATCTTTTTTTATTATTTTTGATACATAGCTATTGCTGACATTTAGTTCTAAAGCAATATCGACAGGTTTTAAATGTTCATTGTAAAATAAATCAATGATTTTTTCTTTATTTGACACTATAAAAGCACCTCCTTATAATTGGTTAAATTTTTGCTAATAAATTTTAAGCATAGTAATGTAAATGAATATTTACAATTAAATACTCATTTTTAAATTTATTTGTTAAAGGAATTATATTATCATAATTAGTAATAATCAATTCCCTTTTTTTTCCCTTTTTTCTAAAAACTTAAAATAAATTATGAATAGATTGTAACAAGTGATGTTAAAAATTTCAATGAACAAATTTTGAAAGGATTTTGAAAAAATAAGTATAAGAAAATTGTAAAAAGATTACAAATTTCATTGTTTTTTATGGAATAATTAGATATAATAACAACATCCTTTTCAAAGGAAATCTTTGCGAAAGGAGGAACAAAAATGAATAATGCTGAATTAGTATGGCGTTTGGTGGAATTACTACTACAAAAAGAAAAAGACTTAAATCAAGTAGCTCTTGACCAAACCAAACAAGACAACAAACCAAATGACCACAGACAAAATGAGGTTTAGCTAACCGAAAAGGGATGATGTAGCACTGTCGCTTCGCTGCATTGTCCTTTTTTTATGAAAATGAAAAAAACTAAATGCTGTCGCACATTTAGTTTTTCTCGAACATCTATGAATAATGCTTTTTTTGTATTTAACTTAAGTTAAATATAGTATACTACAATATTTAGTATATGTCAAACGATTTTTTAAAATTCATTTTTGAGCAAAATTTATAAAATTTTAATCTTCTTCTACATCTTTAAATAATTTATCTGTAAAAAATTCATTTAATTCAATGCCAAATCCTTCACATATATGTAATAAAGTAACAAGTTTAGGACTTTGACTTTTTCCATTTATAAAACTACTTAATGTAGAGTATGATATTCCAGACTCTAAAGATAACCTATGTAAAGTTATATTTCTTTCATCTGCTAAATTTATAATTCTTCTTCTAACAGCTTCTGAAAGTTGCATAAAATCCCTCTTTTCTTAACTATAAGATGAGTATAACAAAACTAACGAAATAACGCTGACGAAAAATCGCTAAAATACTATTGCAATATCTCTTTATTAGCGATATAATATAAACGAAATATCGTTAATAAGGAGGTGTCAATATGCTAAGAATAAAGGACATAGAGAAATATATAGACGATCCACTATTAGATAGCATATTTAGGGAGAGGGAAGAAGAACTATATATCGAATGTACAAATGAAGATGAAGATATAATTAAGATAAAACAAAACTATGATATAGACTGCGAAAAACTAATAAATAAAATTAAGAATCTTCCACCACATTTTAAAAATACAAGAGAAGAAATTATTAAATCATTAGATAAATATGTGATGAGAGAAAACTTAATTATGGCTCATGATAATGAGAAATTTTATAAGGCTGGTTTCTGTGACGGAGTTAGAATCATACTAGAAAACCTAAAAAATAAATAACAGCAAACATTATATTTACTGATATTTATCTAACTTTTTATTAAATACATCAGCTGAAACCTTGAACACTTTAGCAAATGCAAACAATTCAAAATCTTGAACTAATCTATTGTCATTTTCTATTTTTGAAATTTCCTTTGATGTTAGTTCAATACCAATTAATTGTAATTTTTCTGCTAAATCTTGTTGAGATAAATTGGTTTTTAATCTTAATTCTTTTAGTACAGAGCCAGATATATTTCTAAAATCATTGTATTTGTTAATTTTCATATTCTCACCTTATTCGCTTTATTATAGATATTATTGTACTATTATTTTTTATATACTTATCCCTAATAAAGCGAATAAGATAATTTACATAACTGTCAATAATTTTTGAATATTTCCCTAAAAAATAGTCTTATTTTATTAGCA
>CANOYI010000166.1 GCA_947571515.1 uncultured Clostridium sp.
CTAATGTTAGGCTATTTATTGAAGATAGAGTAGTAACAGCAAATTTAACAAAAGAAGAATTGAAAGCTGTTCTTGAATATATAAATTTAGATGATGAGATAGAAAGAATAGAGAAGATAGAAACTTTTAAATTAGGATTAAGAGAGGGAAATTGGTTATAAGAGGTAGAAATATCTCTTGTTTTTTATGTATTGCTTTTATAATGAAAAATTGATATAATACAAACAAATAGTAAGTTGTAGGGGAGATTAATATGAAAAGTGAATTTATGAAAAGGGTTAGATCAACCATAAAACAAAATAAAAAAATTAGTGAAATATCACCTATCAAAGAGTTTGGTATAAATTTAATAAAAAAAGGAAGTGCTAATGAAATTATAGACCAAATAGTAGAAGAACCATTAAGGAAAGCATGTAAGGAACTAAAAGACAAAGGTATTGAAACAGTAATGAGTAGTGCTAATAAAAACAATCTACTAAAAGAAGGTGAAAAAGCATTAGAAAGAGAAGATGTAAGAGGACAAGAAATCTTTCTAGATGCTCCTACATATGAAAGTGCTGGTAGAGGGTATGCTTGGATTATGCTTAATTTTTCTAACTTATCAGATGAAAACAAAGAAGTATTATTTTCATTAGAACAAAGCAAAGATAGTAATGGGGTTAAAATAGGAGAAAAAATCGTATGGTTTGTAAAAGATTGTTCTTTTATGTATTTTTTTAATCAAGGTCAAAGCAATAAAATAAAGAATAGTTTAGATAAAAAATTTGAAGAACATTCATTTGTTTTACACTATAATAGTGATAGATACCCTAAAAAAGTTGTACTTTTAAGAATGCCAATTAACAAAGAGACAACTGTGATAGATGTAGAAAGGTATTTCGAAAAATTAACAGAAAAATTAAAACAGCAACAAATAGAAATAAGTAATTCAAGTATAGAAGATGAAAGGAATATTTAATATATAAATAACTTAGACATGTATAAATGATTTTAGATATTTTTATTTATAAGAGCGACAACTTACAAGTTATATAGAGAATTATTGTAAATATTATATAAAAAATAAATATAACGAGTAGAGATATTAAGAAATTAGTATCTCTTTTTTGTATCTAATTATATTTTAAATCTCAATATTGTTTCATTAAAATTTTTTTCAAAAAATCTAATATTTTCTATTTCTCAATCGCTGTTATATATGAGAGGAAAAATCTCGTAGATGAAAAGAACATTGAAAATTGAATAAAAATCCATTAGATACAGTCCTTTGATTACTTGAGCTAGTAATATATTGTTACTTAAATATTAGCTTGCAACTAATAAGGCGAAGATAAGTGTAAAAGGAAAGAAACTTTTGTATAGTCATAGCACGAGCGTTAAAAGCGTCCCACGCATTGAATACAAGTCGGTTGAAAACGGACAGGGGTATGCCGAATACTACCTATGAAGATGTATGCTAACATCTGTCTAATGAATTATAAAACAAGGCATAAAGAGAAAGACACAAAAAATACTACTATTTTAAACCAAAACGTTAAAAGTAGTATGTTTTTTATCAATTACAAGAGAGGAGAGATAACATTGATAGACGAAATTTTGACAAATAACAGTGAAAAAGTGGATAAAAAACTAATTCAATATACACTACAATTAAGAGCATTAAATCATTTAAAAAATAATAATAAAATAGATGAAATAGTATATAAATCAACAAAAGCTAAAATAAATAAAAATTCACACATTTGAAAATAAGAAGATAAAAATATAATGTGTTAGTGGTTAAAAATTGGAAAAGGAGGTATGAATGAATGTAACTTTAATAAAAAAAGTCGATGGACGAATAAATCGTACAACTGGTTTAAAGGTTACAACAGGATTAAGAGTAACAGCATATTGTAGAGTAAGTACAGATGATGAAGACCAAAAAAACAGTTATGAATCGCAAAAAGCATATTACAAAGAAAAAATAACCTCTAATCCAGAATGGAGGTATATAGAAATTTATGCAGATGAGGCAATTTCTGGTACATTAGACTATAAAAGAAATGACTTTATGAAAATGATACAGGACGCTTTAGATGATAAATTTGATATGATAATGACAAAGTCAATATCAAGATTTGCAAGAAATACAGTAGACACACTAAAATATGTAAGAATGTTAAAAGAGCATAATGTAGCTGTATTTTTTGAAGAAGAAGGAATAAATACATTAGAAATGTCAGGAGAATTACTATTAACAATATTGAGTTCAGTAGCACAACAAGAAAGCGAAAATACATCTACACACGTAAAATTAGGACTAAAAATGAAAAAGGAACGAGGAGAACTAATTGGATTTGGTGGTTGTTTAGGTTATACTTATAATCCAGAAGATAACACTTTAACTATAAATGAACAAGAGGCAGAAATTGTTAGACTAATTTATGAAAAATATTTAGAGGGATTTGGAGCAGAAAGCATATCAAGACAATTAACTAAACTGGGAATAAAAACACCAAAGGGAAAAGATGTATGGTGCGAAACAACAGTAAGAAAAATACTAAAAAATGAAAAATACAAAGGAGATGTACTACAAGGAAAAACATTCACAATAGATCCAATTAGTCATAAAAGATTATCTAATATGGGAGAGGAAGATAAGTATTATATTTCTAATCATCACGAGGCAATAATAGACGAAGAAACATTTGAAAAAGTACAACAAATAATGAAAGAAAGAAACGGAGGCAGGTCAGCAAGTAGGAAAGTTGGAAATGTAGGAAGAAAATACCCAATGAGTAATAGAATTAGATGTGGATTTTGTGGAAGTACCTTTACAAGAAGAAGTCTATATACAACAGCAAATCCAAAACCTGCTTGGCTATGTCAAACAGCAAGTAAACTAGGAAAAGAGTTTTGTAATAAATGTAAAATAATGAGAGCAAATGTATTAGAAAAGTCATTTGTAGACGCATATAAACTACTATGTAATGATAACAAATTATTAGTAGACAATTTCCTAAATAATATATCAAGTGTAATGAAAAGCAATTCTCCAAAAGATAATATAAAGAAACTAGAAACACAAAAAGAAGAATTAAAAAATAAATGCAATAAGTTATTAGACTATATGCTAGATGGTACAATTACAAAAGATATTTATACAGAAAAGAAAGATGAGTGTTTATTAAAAATAAAAGAAGTAGACACTAAAATAATGGAAATTCAAGCAAATATGGAAGATGACGACAGTATAGAAATAGGAATAAAGAAATTAAAAAAAGTTTTTGACACTAATGCTATTATGGAAGAATTTGATATAGATGTCTTTGACACACTTGTTGACTATATAATTGTAGGCGGGTATAATGAAAGTGGCAGAGCAGACCCATATATGTTAAGATTTATTGTAAAAACTCGTTCAAATATGTTTAAGAAAGAAAAAGATGTTTCAAAAGAGCATATAGTGGAACGAAACAAATTAACACAAGATTATAAAAATATAGTGTTATTAGATTTTATAGACCAACAAAATTTTATAGCTTACGATAAAGATAAAGACGGAAATTTTAAGAAGAAAGTAATAAAAAAGGTTAGAGTTAGGGTAGAATGTGATATGAGTAATGAAAATTAGTAACCTTACAACAACACTTACTCCATATTAAGACTACCTTACATTCAGCCCCACACCACACATGTGGAGTGTGTAGCAGTGCTTAACCTTAAATAACTCTGAAATTATTTCTACTGTATGGATAGATAGATTAAATGTTAGATAATTTATTTTATATATCTAACTAAAATCTAACCAAAGTATAATTTGAATTAAATATAAATAAAATTATGAAAAATTGTAAGTAAGTAAATCTAGTTTAGAAAAAATGCTAAGCTAGATTTTTTAATTCTTAAAACTAAAAGCAGAAGATATAGCTTCAGCAGATAGTAACTTAGAATTTATATCTAAATGAGCATATACATTAGCAGTAGTAGAAAAATCAGAATGACCAAGCCATTATTGAATAGCTTTCATAGACACATTTCTTGCTAACAATAAACTAGCACAAGAATGTCTTAAATCGTGGAGAATGTAAAATAGGGTGTGTAAAATAGACGACAAATTTTGCACACCCTAAA
>CANOYI010000167.1 GCA_947571515.1 uncultured Clostridium sp.
CAAGTTGTAGTTACTACACACTTAAATACTAATCACATTCATAATCATTTTTTGTTAAATTCTGTATCGTTTGTTGACGGACTAAAATACTATAATAAGTTAGAAACTTATGCACTAATGAGGCAAACATCAGATAATTTGTGTAGAGAATATGGACTTTCTGTTTTAAAAGAAAAGCCTACTGGAAAATATAAAGTAGACTATACGCAATTTTATAAAGGGTATGTGCAAAAAAATAATTATCATACACAAACAAAACAAGATATTGATTATGCAATTACACAGTCAAATACCTATAAAGAATTTGAAAATTTACTAAAAGCAATGGACTATGAACTTATTTATAGAGCAGGTAAGTTAAGTATAAGGAGAGATCCATATACAAAAAATATAAGAGTAGCAAGAGCGTTTGGAGATGATTATACAGTAGAACAAATAAAGGCAAGAATAAAAACAGAAAAGGCAATAAAACTACCATTTCCAGAAAAGCGTTTAAATAAAATATACATTTATAGAGGGCAGATAAGAAACAAGAAAAAAGCAAAAGGAATTAAGGCTTTGTATTTATATTATTGTTACTTATTAAAGATATACCCTAAAACAGAAAAGAAACACAAAACACCAATTTCCATTAAAGCAGATGTGCAGAAAATGGAAAGAATATCAGAGGAGGCAAGACTTCTTTGTAGTAATGATATTAAGACTACAAAGGAGCTTTCTTTATATATGAATACTTTAAATGAAGAACTTAAAAATCTCGAGGAGGAGCGAGATAAACTTTACTATCAGAACACCAAGCTGAAGAAAGAAGAAAGACAAGAGAATTATACAAAACTCTCTCAAATAGCAGGCAAAATTCAATTTCTAAAACACAAAATAAAAATGTGTAAGGAAATTGAGGCAAGAGTACCAAAGATAAAACAAAATCTAAAAGAATTAGATGAGAAAGAAGAAATCCAGAAAGGAAAGGAGAAAAAGGACTATGAGTACATCAAGTGATAGTGCCGAAGAAATGGTACGATTAAGTTTAGAGGGATTTGAAGTTGTAGCAAAACTAACAGGAAGTATGGCAAAAGAAATGGCAGTAATGTTATATGCTATGTCAAAAGAACGAAACGAACACAAGACAGGTAAAGTAAACTTAAATAAAATGTTAAAAAGCAAGGGCAGTTTTAAGATATTTAGTATTAAAAAGGAAAACCTAGAAGATTTTAAAAAAGGTGCTAAAAAATACAAAATTCCGTATAGTGCAATATATCTAAAAGGCAATGTAAATAAAGATGGTATCATTGATATTGTAGTTAAGGAAGATGACGCAGTTTTAGTTAATAGAATAGTTGCAAATTATAACTTAACAACAGTCGAACAATCGAAACTAGATGAAGTATTAGAAAAAGCAGAAAAGGAAAATCCTACACAAGCACCAAAAGAAAAAACAGAAATTCAAAAAGAGATTCAAGAAAAAAATACATCACAAGATTTACTAAACAAACTAATGAAAAAACAAAACAATAAGGAGGAAAATGAGAACACCAACCCCAGTAACATTCCAGTTACGGAGAAAGAAGTTCCATCAGAGAATTTATCGAAAGCAAACGAAAAGACGGAGGGGACTAAAAAGGAAGAAAAGCCGTCAATAATGGAAAAGCTAGACACAATAAAAAAGCAGAGAGAAGAAAAAGAACAACAAAAGGCAAAAGAAGAAACAAAGGAAACACCAAAACAAGAAAAAGCAAACGAAACAAAACACAAACAGCCTAAAAAGAAAAATAGAAAAAAGGAAAGGAGCAAATAAGTTTATGAGTATGATAAACGATATTATAAAAAGTGCAGTCAATAATGTGCAAAATAGCAAAGAAGAATTTAACAAAGAAGAATGGGGAAAGGGAAAACAACAAGACAGAGAATTTGCATATAATACACAAGATGAAATGGCAACAAAAATAACAGAAAGTGGAGAACTTTATAAAACCTACTTAAATGTGCAAAGCAAATTTCCAACTTATTCAGTAGGAAATGCTTTACTTGTAACAGCACAAAACCCAAAAGCTACACAACTAAAAGACGCAGAGGGGTGGAAGAAAGATAATATAAATTTTGCAGGAAAGCCAAACAAAATAATTATATTAGAGCAAGGCGATATTTACGAAAGAGATGACGGAACAGAGGCACAAAGCTATAATCCTAAAAATGTATATGATATTTCAGATATGAGAGTAAAAAGGCAACTAAATACAGTTCCATTTTCAAAGGAAAGTATAATGAAATCAATATTATCTATTTCGCCAGTTGAAGTAAGACCAGTACAAAATACTTCAAATGCTAATAAGTTAGTTAATTTTAATGCAGATGAAAGAATTATAGAAGTAGCAGAAAGAGCAGAAGTAGAACAAATAATTAGTGGGTTAGTAAGAGAAATTGCAAGTATTCACACATTATCTTTTGCAGATTCAGAGCTAAATACTTTTAAAAATGAAAGTGTTGCATATATGGTATGTAAAAGATATGGAGTTCCAACGAAAGACTTTAATTTTGAAAGAATACCAGAAGAACTAAAACAGATGACACCACAAGAAGTAAAGGCAGAATTAGCAAAAGGACGAGAATGTTTTGAAATACTAGCAGAGGGAATGGACAGAGATGTAGGAATGCAAAACAGAAACAAAACTAATAGAGAATATGAAAGGTAGGAAGTTCTATGGAAGATGAAAAAAGAGTAGTTGAAATGGACAGAATAGTCTATGCAATTATAATAAATTCTCTATTAAGTATGAAAAATGAATTAAGACAGCAAGAAAAAGAAACAGACTTAATAGATAAAGTTATTATAAAAGTTGCGAAAGCACCATCTAAAAAGCAAAAGGGAATATTCCACCGAAAAAAAGGAGATAGAGATGAAACAAGATAATAGAATATATGTAATACTAACTATTATTGGAATAATACCTGTTATATGGCTTGCACTTTTAGTAGCACCATTATTAGACGGAGGACTTGCAAAAATAATAAATGAGTTGCCAGTAGCACTAAACACACCATTTAAAATAAGTATTGTAGAGAATAGCACAAAAACTGTTGCTATTTTTTTATTTTCTTATTTTATAGGAATAGGAGCATATTTTTCTACTAGAAAGAATTATAAAAAAGGTAAAGAACACGGATCAGCGAAATGGGGAAATACAAGAGAAATCAATAAAAAATATAAACAACTACCAGAAAGCGAAAACAGAATACTAACACAAGATATAAGACTAGGACTAAATGCTAAAAAACACAGAAGAAATCTTAATACATTAGTAATTGGTCGGAAGTCGGTGCAGGTAAAACATTGTTTTATGCAAAACCTAATTTACTACAAGCCTCTAACAATTCATATATCATTTTAGATCCAAAAGGCGAAATTTTAAGGGACACAGGGTATATGCTAGAACAAAAAGGTTTTGAAGTAAAAGTATTAGACTTAATCAATATGAATTTAAGTTATGGTTATAATCCGTTTAAATACCTAAAAACTGACAATGATGTTCAAAGACTTGTAACGAATTTATTTAAGAGTACAACACCAAAACGGAAGTCAAAGTAACGATCCATTCTGGGACACATCAGCCTCAATGTTACTTATGTCTTTAATTTTTCTATTAAAATATGAAGCTCCAGAGTATGAGCAAAATTTTGATATGGTATTAGAACTATTGAGGGCAGGAGATGTAAAGGAAGATGATGATGAATACGAAAGTCCACTAGACGAATTATTTAAAATGATAGAAGAAATAAACCCACAGCATATAGCATTAAAATATTATAGGAGTTATCATTCTGGTTCGGCAAAAACACTAAAATCAATTCAAATAACATTAGCCTCTAGGTTAGAAAAGTTTAATTTGCGAGATTTAGCGAATCTAACAATGGAGGACGAAATGGAGCTTGCAAGTATTGGAGAAAAGAAAGTAGCATTGTTTGCACTTATTCCAGATAATGACACATCATTTAACTTTATTGTTTCAATGCTATATACACAAATATTTCAGCAATTATTTTATATAGCAGACCACAAATACAAAGGTGCATTGCCTGTAAATGTGCATTTTATAATGGACGAGTTCGCA
>CANOYI010000168.1 GCA_947571515.1 uncultured Clostridium sp.
TCTAATGCCAAAATCTCCTCAACCGTATTTAATTCCATCAAATTATGGGCATCTAGCATCTTTTTAATTCCTTTTGGAATTTGTGTATAAGTTATCTTTTTATTTAAAAAGGCATCTACTAAGACTTCATTAGCTGCATTTAATACCACTTGATAACTATGACCTTTTTCAATTGCTTCAAAAGCAAGTTTCAAACATTGGAATTTTTCTAAATCTGGTTTTTCAAATACCAAGTTCTCAATTTCGAACAAATTAATCTTTTCAATGTTATTTTCTAAACGTTTTGGATAATTTAAAGCATAGGCAATTGGTATTTGCATAGACTTTGGTCCTAAATTCGCCATTATCGTACCATCTTGAAATTGTACCATAGAATGTACAATACTTTTTCTATGAACCACTACTTGTATTTGACTTGGGTTTACATCAAATAACCATTTTGCCTCAATCACTTCAAAGCCTTTATTCATCATAGTAGAAGAATCAATCGTTACCTTTGGTCCCATTTTCCAAGTTGGATGATTTAAAGCTTGCTCCACTGTTATATCATCTGTAATTTCTTGTTCAAAAAATGGACCACCAGAAGCCGTTAATAAAATCTTATCAATCTTATTGTGTTTTTCTCCTTGTAAACATTGCATAATCGCACTATGTTCACTATCTACTGTTAATAAAGTAGCATTGTTTTCTCTTGCTGTATCCATAATTAATTTTCCACCAGCTACTAACACTTCTTTATTGGCTAAGGCTATTGTTTTTCCATTTTTTATCATGTTATAAGTTGGTTGTAAACCAGCCACACCTACTAAAGCTGACACACTAATATCGAAGTCGGTTAATTGGGAAATTTCCTCCATCCCCGCTTCACCATGATAAATGTGTAAATGTGGATACAATTCTTTTATTTTATTGGCGTTTTCTTCTGCTGTGATATATACATTTTTGGGTTCAAACTCTTCAATTTGCTCCATTAATTTTTGAATATTTTTTCCTGCCACTAATGTAACTACTTCAAATAAATCAGGATTTTCTCTGATGACATTTAGTGTACTTTCTCCAATGGAACCTGTTGAACCAAAAATTGCAATTTGTTTCATTTTTAATCACATACCTTTCCTAAAAGATTTAATCATCCAAACTTGGTCCAATTCTTTCACTATTTTCTATTATTTTCAAGTCAATATGGTATTTTGTCTTTAATTCAAGTATTGCTTGCATTTCATCTATTTCTTCCAAAATATATCCCCCTATTAATTTTAATTATTACTTTTTAATAAACTTAATATTTTAAGTCATACTTATTTAAAATTCACCACTGTCTCTCCCACACCAGCATCTACCTTAACTGTAACATTTCCATTTCCTACTGTTTGATGGTCACTAACATTTTTTCCATCCACTTTAAAATTACCCAAACCAGTTTCTGGTCTTATCGTATAATCATCTGGTGAACCAACTAAATTAACTTCTAATCTTCCAACACCACAGTCAATATCTGCTGTTTTAGTGATTTTACCAGTAAAAGCTAATTTGCCAATTCCACCATCTAGTTTTAATTCTTCCATATCGCAATCATTCATATTGGCTTCTCCAGCCCCTGCCTCTATTTTAGCATATTTAGCAGAAAGAGAATCAATTTGATATCTTCCTACACCCATCTCTAAATTCACTTTATTTGTTTTCAAATACTCAATATTCGTTTCATTGATTCCTGTTTCAATCGTGACTTCGTCAAAGTTCATGCTTTCTGGAACATAAATAGTAACTTCTGCTTTCCTATCTTCTGTCTGATTAAAAAAGTTTCTATGTAAGTTTTTATCTTCAATTTTTAGTTTATTTCCTTCTGCACTACACTTGAATTTTTCTGAAACTTCAGAAGCATCTACTTTTAGCGTATCTCCTTTTTTAATTACTAACTTACATACACTTAAATCAATGTCCATATTGGTAATATTAGAATATTCTTGTTCCCATTTTGTAATCCTAGCATCATTGTCGCTGTTTTGAAACATTTCAATTCCTACTGTGATGCCAAAAATAGCAGTAATGGTGCCAACAATCATACCAATAATTACAAAGCATAAATAAATAGCAAATGCTATCGCTCCATATTTTATTACTTTTTGCAAAGATGTCATTTTATTTCAACACCTCCAAACATAGCAACTCCATTAATATAAATCGTTGGTGAACTTTCATTATAATCAGTTCTTGCCTTATTACTTACTCCTCCAAAGATTGGAGTTGATTTCACTTTAATATTGACTCCTGTTGGTACTCTTATCTCAATTCCTCCAAAAATGGCATTGGCATTAATCACTTGGTCATTTTTTATAATTGCTTTCGAAATATCTAATTCTACACTTCCAAATACTGCATCTAAATTTGCCCCCTTAAATTCTTGTCCAGAAAAATCACTTTGTTGACTTCCAAAAGTTGCACAAAACTCTTCAAAGTCTCCTTTATTACTATTTAAATTTCTGATCTTTTCTGTCACTTTTTGGTTAACAGTATCTTTAAAAACAATACTAAGTCCTATCATAACTAAAATAAATGGAAAGATTAATTTTCCAATCAAATTAAATGATAATATATTTTGTGCACATAATAGTAATACAATTCCTATTACTAACCATATGATACTCCACATTTTGTTGGAGCTTCTAAATAATTCAATAAAGCTTGGTACAATAATAAATAATGTCCACCAACCTCTAAAGAAAACATTAATATGGGTTAATCCTACCGCATTTAACCCAAAAATCACACCTATTACTATCAATACTAATCCCCATAATACATTTCCAAATTTTTTCATTTTTACACATCTCCCTTTTTTATTTTTATTATTTTGTTGCGATTCATAGCTATCAATTTCTTGGACTAAATTTATTATATTTTTATAAAGTGACAATTCGGGGGGACCAACAAGATTACAAACTGTTATTTTAATTACAGTTTGTTCGCCGCCTGAGAGTCACTTTAGAAAAAATACTAATAAATTTAGAAATCTCTTATTAATATTTATTTAAACTGTAAATTGTGACATTATTTTTTCTACTTCTTGAAAACAAGCCTCTTCATCTGTTAATACAAAATCATAATTTTGATGATAACGCTTTAAATTTTCATCTGTCCTATTATTTAAAAATCCTATTGTTATGACTTTATCTAAATCTTCTTTTTTTACCATTTGTATATCATCCACAATATCACCACATAATATCGCATATTTCTTTTGGTTGATTTGTTTTTGCCATATTTCTGGCAAAAATCCTTCCATCTTTTTATTCATGGAATGAATAATGGTACCTTCAAACTTTTGCATCTTATCATCTTTGAAGGTAAGAAAGTTACTAATAATATAAATATTATCGTAATAACACTCCTGTTTTTTCAAAAACTCTTCTATGGTATTTCCTATTCCAGCTGAGATAATAATAACTGGTATATTTTTCTGATGCAAATTTTTTAAAAATTCTTTTGCCCCCTCTCTTAGCTTTAATTTTTCTTTTTGAAGTGCTTTTTGCAATTTTGTGTATGTTAATTGATATTTGTATAAAAGATACATACTTTTTTGATACCAATCTGACAAATGCTGTTTTTTAATCTCATACTCCATTTCGTAATCTGCTTCTATGGGCTTATATTTTCCATTTAATTTTTCAATATCTTTTTTACATTCTTCGTCATACATTTCAAAGTCTATTGATGCTATCCATGAATCAATGCTTTCTACATTGGTTATTGTTCCATCAAAATCTAGCACTACATAATAGTTGTCTTTGCTTAATGGAATATTTTCTATTTTATTTGTGTTGGTATATCTCATTTTTCGTTTTCTTCCTTCCTTGACAGCAATTTGGCTAAAAAAAATTTTATTATGTTTTGCCCTTCCACTTTGGTTTCATTTTACTATACTTTCATTTATTTTACAATAGAAAAGTTCAAGTTTCGACTTTTTTGCAAATTTCTCGGTTACTATTCCCAGTTAAAATAAATTAAAGTTATTACAATAGGAAATCATATTTATTTTTTCTTGTTCTTTGTTGTCACAATCAAAGATTG
>CANOYI010000169.1 GCA_947571515.1 uncultured Clostridium sp.
TTCATAGACATCCTTTTCCATTTTTTCTCCTTTATCTTTAGTCAAATTATATAGTTTTTTGACCGAAAATGTCAATAGTTTTGATGATTTTGGAGGAAGATGATTTTGGGGACGGAGGAAAAAATCATGATGCATCATTTATGTCATGATTTTTTCCTCCGTCCCCAAAATCACCAAAATCATGCTCAGTGATAAAAAGTAGTTTAAAAAATTAATTTTTGGACATACTATTTTAGAGGTGAAAAATTTGAGAAGAGGTAGAATTGGTAGCAAAAAAAAAGTAATACTAACAGCTATTTTAACAATAGCAGTATGGGTATTTGTATTTTATTTATATATTACATACAAAAATATCGAAGTGAATCCTTCTAACTATGAAGCGACTAGAACACAATCCACAATTGAGACACAAACTGTGGAAGAGACAGAAGAAGAAAGCAAAAAAGTGGCAGATATTATTGAAGAAACGACTAGAAAAGTAGTAGGAATCTCAAAATTAAAAAATGCAGGAAATAGTATTTTATCGAAAAGTACGGAAAGTGAATTGGGACTAGGAACAGGAATGATTGTGACAGAAGATGGATACATTTTAAGCAATGAACATGTAACAGGAGAAAAATATAGCAAGTGTTATATTACTTTAGAAAACGGCAGTAATTATGAAGGAACGGTTGCATGGAGCGATTCAGATTTAGATCTATCCATTACTAAGATAAATGCTAAAAATTTGGAATATGTGACATTAGGGGATTCTAGCCAAATTCGAGTAGGAGAGACAGTATATGCGATTGGAAATCCCATTCGGCTTTGAATTTAGAAGAACCGTTACTTCAGGAATTATCAGTGCAAAAAATAGAACGATTAAAATTGAGGAAGAAAATAAATCTTCTTATATGACAGATTTAATTCAAACAGATGCCACCATTAATCCAGGTAATAGTGGAGGACCGCTAATTTATCCTAATGGAGATGTATTGGGGATAAATACAGTTAAAATCTCATCAGCGGAAGGAATTGGATTTGCTGTTCCTATGAATATTATTAAACCAATTATTGAAAGTTTTAAAAACACAGGAAACTTTGAGGAATCCACAATTGGAATTTATGCTTATGATAAAGAAGTAATTCCTTATTTAAATGCTAGTTCTAATGTTAGTTTTGAAAAAGGAATTTATGTGGCTCAGATTACAAAAAATGGACCAGCAGATAACACAGAGTTGAAAGAAGGGGATATTATTACTAATATAGATAATACACCTCTAAATACAATGAATGATTTGAGACAATATATTTATACGAAAAAGCCCAATGATGAGGTAACGTTAAAAGTGACGAGGGGAAAGATTAATAAAGAAATAAAAATCGTATTAGGGAAAAAATAAAAACCCCCAGCCAAATTGCGACTGGGAGCCGGAGTTATGATGCAAGAAGATAGATTGCAGACAAACAGGGAATACCATTTGACATGATGTGGATGTTTTCTAGCTGCCTCTTATCTTCAACTGAAAAGTTTGCAGAAAGAAACCATTTAATAAAGTCTTCTACTCCCATTGCTTTTATCCGTCTTCTCGTACTGTCAATTGTATACATGATTGTATACCTCCTTTTCTTTTTATAAATTTAATTATAACATATATTCACATAAAATACAAACAATATGTAGACAATGTTCCTGAAATTGACAGGAATAGTAAAAAAAGTTATAATGAAATTACCATAAAACCTAAAAGGAGGGCAAAATTATGCGGAAGGACACAATGTATAAAATACTAAAATTTATGGGATTTATTGCAATCAGTGTACTGATTGTATGTTTTATTGCACGTAGTGCAACAAGGATTGAACTGGAACGGTTTAGAGCTGGAATGGAGCTTGAAGAGAAACTTACAACTGACGAAAGGTTTATTCAAGAAGTAGGAAACTTTGAGTCTATATGTGAACTGGCAGATATTCGAATCGATGTTTTAAATGCACAGGGTATGCGAGACATCAAAAAAGCAGATGAAAAACGCAGAACATTAGTGTATAAAGTAGCTAAAGAATATTTTGGCACTAAAGTTGCAACAGAACTCAAAGAAGAGGATACGTTAGAAAAAGTTTGGAGAACAATGGAGTATGAATCCAAATGGAATCGAAAGTCAAAAAACAAATAATCCGCACGGATGGCTGTTCATTTATAGGAACAACCATCCGAAAATTTTATGCTATGAAATAAACTATTCCATCAAATTATTTTCCATCCAATCAAATTTTCTTTCATAATCCTTTGTTTTTTGATTTGCCATGTAAACCTCACTACGATTTTTTTTCAAAAACTCAATTATTTGATACACATCAATCCAAATCTCATTTGGGCTATCCACCTGAGACTCATCAAAAATCAATTGCATGCCAAAATGTAAATGGGGAACATTAATATTATTCACATTTTCCTTTGTACTATAACCAGTCATGCCAAGATAACCAATTACATCACCAGCTTTTATTGTCATTCCTTCTTCTAATCCTTGGGCATAAGGGTGATTTTTTCTTAAATGAGCATAGTAATAATATCGTTTTGTATCAAAGCTTCGGATACCAATTCTCCAACCACCATATTGATTCCAACCTAAGTTTTCCACAATGCCAGATTCGACCGCAATGATGGGAGTACCAATACTTCCCATTAAGTCATTTCCTAAATGTGTTCTTTTAAATCCATAAGACCTTACATTTCCAAAGTCATCATAATGGCTAAAAGAGTAGTTTTTTGCAATGGGCAGAAAAGCTTTTAAGCCATATTTTTCTTGATAGGATTTTGTTCTATCTTCATTAGCTACTTCTATTGAATAATTACCAATAAAACCACCTAAAACAGCAGAATAACTTTCATAATAATAATCATAAAATTTCATATTTTGTGTTAAGTCTTGTATCGTCTGTCCATTTTTTAACTCTTCTACTAAAAGATTTAAATCTTTTGCATTAAAATTCTTAAAATTACCACCATTTTTACAAGATAAATAAGCAAGCAATTCAATCCAATTATATACGGTTTCACCTTCTTTGTTATGGGAATCAATATCTAATTTAGCTGTTAAATTTAAAGCTTCAGAAGTCACATTGAAATCTACCCATTTTATAAAATCTTTCTTTTCTTCGGAAGTTTCACCATTAGAAGTATCATTTGCAAGGGAATAGAAAATGGCGATACTGGATAATAAAATAACGATAATAATAAAAAGTATGATTAATTTTTTACTTATTTTAAATGATTTGATTAACAAAAAAATCACCCCATACTAATGTATATGGAGTGAATAAAAGCGATATGCCATAAACTACTTTAACAAATTGCGAATGACATCATATAAATAAGGTTTATACTCTTCAATTGGTAAAGGATTTTGATACAAAATAGAATCAAAACAAGTAGAACTTACCAATTCTATTATCATAAACAAAGTAACTTTAGGATTTTTTAGTTCAATGTGATTTTCTTTAACAGCTTTTAAAAATAAAAAATACAAACCATCTTTTTTTTCATCTGGTTTATCATATAATTTTATAATGGCTTGATTATAAACTCCCCAAGATAAATTTTTAGAGATAAATTTCAAAAGAAGCGGATTTTTAACCAATTCATCTATTACATAATCAATAATAAAAATAATTTGGTCAGAAAAATCTTGAATATTATTTTTTCGCATTTTAGATAAAGCCTTCAAAAATAACTTTTTTGATTTTTTAGTAATTAAAACATCACGAATTTCATATTTATCTTTAAAATATAAATAAAAAGTACCTTTTGCTACATTAGCATTGTCAACAATTTCTTGAATAGATGTACTTTTGGTTCCTTTTTCCGTGAACAGTTTGAAAGCAGTTTCTAATAATCTATTTTCTTTTTCATTTTTTTGTTTGTTAATTTTCATGGTAATTTCCTTCTCCCTAATGTCCCCACTGGTTCCGGGTTTTTTTGGGGACGTTTTAATTATGTACCCAAAAAAAACCGGAAACAGTTGGGACATTTCTATTATGGGAT
>CANOYI010000170.1 GCA_947571515.1 uncultured Clostridium sp.
ATTACATTTTCAAAGAAATGAAATTTCTGATTTCGTGTATTGGAATAGAATTTAGTAATGGATTACAACTTATAGAGAGATATTATTTAAAAAAATAGAAATAGGAGAAGAGGAAGAATTAGCTTTAGCACCACTAGGAATACTACCAGAACATCAAAGACAAGGAATAGGAAAAGAACTACTAGAAGAAGGTCATAAAATAGCAAAGAATTTAGGTTATCATTATTCTATTGTTTTAGGTAGTGCGAAATATTATCCAAAGGTTGGTTATATTCCAGCAAGTCAATATGGAATAATTGCACCATTTGAAGTACCAAATGAAAATTTTATGGCTATAAAATTAAATGATACACATAAAGAAATAACTGGTGTAGTAAAGTATGCAGAAGAATTTGGAATATAAGGATGAATTTGAAAGGAGATGGAATATCCCAAAAAGTATTAACTGATAATTTAAGACAGCTTGAAAGTGATGGTATTATATATAGAAAAGATTACAAAACTAATCCACTAAAAGTTGAATATGGAATGACTAATTTGGGATTAGAATTAAGTAAAATGCTAGATATAATGGCTACATTTGGGAATTTTTATAAAAAACAAATTTGATTAGTAATAAAAATTATAGTATATATAGGAGATAACAATGATAGTAAATGTAGGTGGAAGAACAGATATAGTAAATTATTATAGCGACTGGCTAATGAACAGAATAAATGAAGGATTTGCATATTCAAGAAATCCTTTATTTCAAAATAATGTATCTAAAGTAAGTCTAAAGCCAGAAGATGTGGACTGTTTAATGTTTTGTTCAAAGAATTATAAGCCTATGCTAAAATATATGAAAGAAATAAATGAAAAGTATAGAATTATATGTCATTATACAATAACAGCTTATGATAAAGATATAGAGCCAAATGTACCAAGTATTGATGCATCTATAAAGACACTTATAGAACTTTCAAAAATTGTAGGAAAAGAAACAGTCTTATGGAGATATGACCCAATACTTTTAACCTCAAAATATACAATAGAAAAGCATTTAGAAATTTTTAAATATATGGCAAAACAGATAGTCCCTTATGTTCAAAGATGTATATTTAGCTTTGTAGAAATGTATAAAAAGCTAGATTATAATATGCCTGAAATAATACCTTTTACAGAAGACGATAAAATCAAAATTCTAAAAGGCATCGGAGAAATATCAAAGAAGTATAACTTATATACTCAAACTTGTGGAACAGATGAGAATAATGAAAAATATGGTATTCATATATCAGGTTGCACAACACCAGAGATATTAGAACAAGCAAATGGTGTAAAATATAAAACAGTAAAGTCAAAACCTATGAGAAAAGGTTGTCATTGCATACCAAGTAGAGATATTGGAGCTTATGATACTTGCTTAAATGGTTGTAAATATTGTTATGCAAATAAAAGACCAGACTTAGCAAAAGAAAATATAAAATTACACGATAAAAATTCTCCATTATTATTGAGAGATATACAAGAAACAGATAAAATTACAGAATCAAAGTCAAGTAGTTTAATCGTCCAAGATAAAGGAAAACAACTAAGTTTTATAGAATAAATATAAGTGATAACTTACAATAAGTAAGGCAAGTAATTAAGTTGGAAATTACTTGTCCTTATATGAATTAGATAGAAAAGTAGAAAATCAAAAAAGAATATGGGATGAAAAAGTACAAAGAGAATTAGTAAGACAAAATAAAGAACAGATGAAAGCTAAAGCAGAAAAACTTACTAAAATAGATGAGAACAAGATAGATGAGTATAAAAATATTGCAAGAAAAGTGGTTTATACTAAATGGGAAAAAATGGATATGGATATATCCACAAAAAAATATAAAAATTCACGAAAATGTGTCTAAAAACTTGACATAGATCCACTAAAAATAGCAAAAGAAAAGAATATGCTTCTTATTATGATTAGACAAATTTTTCAATATGCTTTCAGATATTTTTAAAGTGCAATTAATGTTGTTTTAAAGTGCAAAAATTGCACTTTAAATATTGATATTATATCTTACAACTGATATAATATATATGTAGGGGGAATTTCTAATGGATAAGAAAAAAAATTGGAACTTAGAATTATCTGAATATATTAAACAAGGCGAACCAAATCAAGTTGAGAAAACTAAAACATGGGAAACAGCGATTGGATTGCAAGACGTTGATGGATTAAAACCTTCAAAATACTTAATAAAAACTGCTAAAGAACATATTGAAGGAACAATAGATATTGAAGAAGTAAAAATAAGAATAAATGAATATTATGAAGTTCAAAGTAGTAGAAAAAACTTTGAAAAAGAAAATGAAGAGGCAGATAAAGTTGCGGTAAGAATAACAGAAATATTAAGTGAAAAAGCATTTAATTTTGCACCAACAGAATTATTAAATATTCATAAAAGATTATTTAAAGATATATTTGATGGAGCAGGAATATATAGAGATTATAATTTTACTAAAAAAGAATGGGTATTAAATGGAGATACAGTAATATATGCACCATTTGATACTATAAAAGAAACATTAGAATATGATTTTGAGCAAGAAAAGAACTTTTCATATAAAGGATTAAGCTTAGATGAATCAATTGAACATTTATGTAGATTTACATCAAATATTTGGCAAGTACATCCATTTTGTGAAGGAAATACAAGAACAACTGCAGTATTTATAATAAAATACTTAAGAACTTTTGGATTTAATATTAATGATGAAGTATTTGCTGATAATTCATGGTATTTTAGAAATTCATTAGTAAGAGCTAATTACAAAAATTTTCAAAAAAATATATTTGAAGATACATCGTTTTTAGAAAAATTCTTTTATAACCTGCTGACAAATGCTAATAATGAATTAAAAAACAGATATACACATATAGATAATATTCAAAGTGCAGATAATGATAATTTAAAGTGCAATAATTACACTTTAGAAGAACAAGCGATTATAAACATATTAAAAACTAATCCAACAACAACTCAAGAAGAGATTGCAATGCAAATTAGAAAATCTTTAAGAACTGTTAAAACATATATGACAAAAATGCAAAAGAAAGGCTTAATTGAAAGAAAAAATGGAAAGAAGAATGGCGAATGGATAATGAGCGAGTAATAGTAATTTTGTTAAGAGGAGGGAAAAATTATGATTTTATACCATGGAACATCTTATGATAATTTTCGATCAATTGCTAGTCAAAAAAAATTATCTATTACAACTGATGAAAATTTTCATAACTCGAAGGAGTGGGCGCTGTGAGCGAAGCGAGGAAGTCCCCTTGGGGGATTCGAGTCTTACCCCCGCAACCACGTCGCAGTTAGCTAAAAGGCTAGCTGCTTTTTTTTATATTCTAGGAAAGTTCTCCAAATTTCCTAGAATATAAAAGCATTTCACACAATTTTACTTCGTAAAATTGGCGAGCGAACAAAGACGAGGCATGAAGAGTAATCTAAAAGGTCAAAATTTTTCAATCATGCCTCTTTTGTTCTTCAAAAAAGCAGCCAAAGCCTTGACGCTACTGCTCCTTTATCCCTAAAAATTTCAGCTAAAGCTTCAATTTTTGGGAGCCCTTTTTGCATTTTATATGGTTACGATAACGCTATTTTTAATCAGTATTATGTAGAACTGGGTAAAAATTGGGTAAAATAACTGCCTCAAACCACTTAAATTCTAATAAAAAATCATTAAAATTTTGTACTTTTTTATAAAATAAAAGGCAATGGAAAATCTAAATTTTCATATTTAGTTGCCTTTTATTTTTGTATCGTGAAAATTGTAACGGCTTTTATTTCCGCTTGTGAAAATTAGAAAAAATATCTGAATACAAAAATAATTTCATTATTTTTGCATACTCAGGCTGTAACAAATAAGTTTTAACACCCTGAGCAAATTAAGACCTTGTTGGTAATAACAAGTTTTCTAATGCATATCCAGCTTTTCTATTATGAGAAAGTAGTGGATGCACATAAAAATCTAAT
>CANOYI010000171.1 GCA_947571515.1 uncultured Clostridium sp.
CAGACAAATCAAGAAATGAAAAACGACCAATATTTACATCATTGTATCATTTAATCAATGAAGACTTATTAAAACAATGTCATAAAGAATTAGATGGTAGCAAAGCAGAAGGAATAGACAACGTAAACAAGAAAGAGTATGCAGAAAACTTAGAAGAAAATATCAAAGACCTAGTAATAAGATTAAAGAATAAAGCATATAAACCAGCGCCAGCCCTTAGGGTATATATACCAAAAGATAACGGTAAAATGCGACCACTAGGAATATCAAGATATGAAGACAAAATAGTACAATTAGCATTAAAGAAAATACTAGAAGCAATATATGAGCCAAAATTTCAAGATAATATGTATGGTTTCAGAGCAAATAACAGTTGTCACAAGGCAATAAAATATGTGCATAAAAGTATATCAACAACAAGAATAAACTACATAGTAGATGCAGATATAAAAGGTTTCTTTGACCATATAGACCATGACTGGATGATAAAGTTCATAGAATACAACATAAAAGACCCCAATATTATAGGCTTAATTAAGAAATATCTAAAAGCAGGAATAATGGACAAGGGGAAATATGTAGAAACAGAAGAAGGCTCAGCACAAGGAAATATAATAAGTCCAGTATTAGCAAATATATATATGCATTTTGTATTAGTATTATGGTATAAAGAAATAATTGAAAAGAGAGCAGAGGGAGAAAAATTTCTAGTAGTATATGCAGATGACTTTATTGCAGGTTTTCAATATAAAAGAGAGGCAGAAGCATATTATGAAGCATTAAAGAAAAGAATGAGTAAATTTGGTTTAGAATTGGAAAGTAGCAAAAGTAAAATAATTGAATTTGGTAGATATGCAGAACAAGATAGAAAAGCAAGAGGAGAAGGAAAACCAGAAACATTTGATTTTCTGGGATTTACATTTTATTGTAGTAGAACAAGAAAGGGTTTC
This sequence comes from uncultured Clostridium sp., assembly GCA_947571515.1. Lineage (GTDB taxonomy): Bacteria > Bacillota > Clostridia > TANB77 > CAG-508 > CAG-269. Next base: position 951 of record CANOYI010000171.1, read on the forward strand.
TTTTGTGTGAAAGTAAAGACGAGTAAAAAGAAATTTAAGCAGAAAATAAAAGCAATGAAATTATGGCTATATGCTAACAGAGATATAAAGACTAAAGATTTAATGGATAAATTAAAAATTAAACTTTTAGGACACTATCGTTACTATGGAATTTCACATAATAGCGACATGATAGGAACTTTTAGACATAGAACATTAGAATATTTATTTAAAATATTAAATAGAAGAAGTAATAAAAGAAGTTACAATTGGATAGGCTTCAATGAAATGTTAAGATACTATAAGCTACCATACCCAAAGATATACTTTAGCTTATTTGATTAAAAAGTGAATGCTATTACGAAGAGCCGTATGCGGGAAAACTGCACGTACGGTTCTGAATAGGGGCTTGTGTCGTGAGGCACTTGTCTACTAAACTATTGCTCTAATTAAGGAGGAAATGTAAAAATGAAAAATAAAAATGTTAGAAATAGTGGAATGGGATTTATTAGTGTATTAACTTTAATATTCATAGTGTTGAAGTTAACGAATAACATTAGTTGGTCTTGGATATGGGTATTATCTCCAATATGGATTACAGCTGTTTTACTTATAATAATTTTTGCAGTTATTATGATAGGTGGTAGAATAAAAAAAGGAAAATGGTAAACACAAAATTACAATATATCACTAGGAATGGGGGAATAATAAATGAACTTTAAAGAATATGGAGATAATAATAAAGATACAATAATGTTATTACATGGTGGTGGTCTTTCTTGGTGGAATTATAGAGAAGAAGCAGAAAAATTACAAGAAAGTTATCATATTGTTATTCCAATATTAGATGGACATTCAGATAGTGATAGAAGTTTTACAAGCATAGAAGATAATGCACAAGAAATTATAGATTATATAACTAATAATTATAATGGTCATATTCGCTTAATGGGAGGATTATCATTAGGAGGACAGATTCTTTTAGAAATTTTATCAAGGAAAAATGATATTTGTGATTGTGCTATTATTGAGAGTGCATTAGCAATTCCTATGAAAGCAACATATAAAATGATTAGACCAGCTTTTTCTATGAGTTATGGGCTAATATCAAAGAAATGGTTTTCACAAATGCAATTTAAGTCTTTAAAAATAAGAGAAGATTTATTTAGTGAATATTATAGAGATACTTGTAAAATTAGTAAGGAAGATATGATTGCTTTTATGGAAGCAAACTCAAAATATGAAATTAAAGATTCTTTATCAAGTACAAAATCGAAAGTTTTAGTAGTTGTAGGAGATAAAGAAAGACCAATAATGAAAAAATCAGCGAGTATAATTCATAAAAAGATAAATGGAAGTAGAATTGAAATATTACCTAATTATTATCATGGAGATTTTAGCATAAATAATCCACAACAATATGTTATGGCAATTAACGAGCTTATTGCTAATAGAAATAGAAACTTGAAAAGCAAATCATTTGATAATACTAAAACAAAATCTGAAAATGAACAAAGACAATTAGAAGAAAGAAATAGAACAAATACCATCTTGGCTTATATGGGTTGCGTACGCAATTTATAGATTTATTGTTAAATAACTAAATTACAATTTTATGGTTATAAATCTTGAATGTTAATAAGCATTGCTTGTAGCAACGGACTATTCTTTATATAATAGTTTGTAAAGAAAGGAGTTGTTCAAAAATGTTAAAAGAAAATATTAAACAATTAAGAAAAACAAAAGGACTTTCACAAGAAGAACTTGCAATAAAATTAAATGTAGTTAGGCAAACAATTTCTAAATGGGAACAAGGCTTATCTGTACCTGATGCAGAAATGTTAATCTCAATATCAGAAGTCTTTGAAATACCTGTAAGCACATTACTTGGAGAAAATATTCCTGAATCTAAAGTAGATGATTTGAAAGCAATTTCTGAAAAACTTGAGATAATAAACCTACAATTATTACAAAGAAAAAATGAAAGAAGAAAAATAGTTCATTGGTTACTAATTTTATTATGTGTAATCACAATGATAATTTCTATATCCTTATTCTTATTAAATAGTCCTTATCTTAATTGGGATTACAATAATTCAGAAAATGCTGTTTTAGGAGTCGCTTTTCACTCGTTTGAATGGCTATTTGTTAGGATAGCACCAATTATAATTATTGCATCAATTATTGGGATTGTATTGACTCGAAAGAAAGTTTAAAATTGTTTGTAGCAACAAAATATAGGTTAGTTTTATAACTAATCTATATTTTTTGAAAAAAGAAATTATTATAGTAAACAAGAGTATTGACAAAAATTTTTTAATTTTCTAAACTTAAATTAGTAAGTGCTTACCAGATGATTTAAAGGAGAGAAAATTAAAAATGTATCATGGAAGATTTAAAGGAACTCATTATGTAGCAGGCTATAAATGGGGAGAGTTATTATATAAAAATAATAATATTATAAGTAATAAACACACCTTTGTTATTACAGAGGAACGAAGAAAATTTGCAAATCAATGTTTACCAATTTATAAAAAATATTATCCAGAAGTTTTAGAAGAAATAAAAGGAATTGCAGATGGACAAAGAGATTCTTATGAAAATTTATATACTTTCTTATTAAGTATGTATTGTTTTGAATTTGATAACCATTGTACTTGTATAGCTTTAAAAGATGATCAGAGTATAATATTTGGAAGAAATAGTGATTTTTTAGTAGAATTAGAAAAACTATATATGAATTGTCTATATAAATTAGATAATGTATATGCCTTTAATGGAAATACTACAGCTTTTGTAGAAATGGAAGATGGAATAAATGAATATGGATTAGCAATAGGATTAACATTTATATATCCAAAAGTCATAAACATAGGATTTAATGCAGGAATATTAGTAAGATATTTACTTGAGAAATGTAAAACTACTGATGAAGTAATAGAAAAATTAAAAAATATTCCAATAGCTTCTCAACAAACTGTGACTGTTGCAGATA
>CANOYI010000172.1 GCA_947571515.1 uncultured Clostridium sp.
AAAGAATTTTTGTAGAACTTTTGTAGAACTCCAATTATAAATATATAAATTAACTAAATATAAAAATGTTTTAAAGATTCTATTAGTTTTTTCGGCTAATAGGGTCTTTTTATCATGCAAAAGAGAAATGCAACACCTCTTAAAAAGTGTTTGGTGTAATGAGCCGATGCTATAAAGTTCATTCGTATTCGTATAAACAGTCTATTTATACAAAATGCGTAAGTGAGATTTTGCAACATAGACTCACAATAATAAAAGAGTATTGGGAGGCAAAACTTGAAATGGATTTGTAATTGTAAAAAGTTTGGGCAAGTATGAACAATAACATAGAAATATGTTAGCAATTACAGTAGTTTTACTACATACAAGACTACCTATGAGCGAAGGCGATCGACTGACGGTTTCTAAATATAGGTGTAATAATTCTTTTTCACTTATGGGATTATTGCACCTAATTCACTCATGCTCTCTCCCTCTGGTTTCTAGTCTTTTAAAGAAATTATTATATAAAAGAAAAAAATATATAATAAATATTTTTATGAAATTTCAACTACTCAAAACCCAGAGTAGTACAGTCATTTCTGTGCGAAATTGATGTCCAATGTTGGTGGATAGCCGATATTGGATGTCAATTTCCCTGTCTTGAACTGACAAAAAATTTATATGAAATATAAAATTTTTGTCAGTCTGCGTGGAAGTTTGAAACCGAGCCAGGTTTCATAAGAGCCTAAGAAAAAATTTGAAAAATGTTTTTCTTGGCTCTTCTTTTTAAATAAATTGCAAAATGCAAATTTATTTAAAACATAAAAAATTCACTTAGTAAATTTTTTATGCAAGGGTTGTAGGGAAAGTTTTTCCATGCCACACTGACACTTTTTTGCTAACAGCTAAAAAAGTGTTGTAGTGTGTTACAACACCAATCACAAAATAGCCGAAAGTCCAAAATAACATTTCGTGTTTTCTTATAAAGTTAAACAAGGAGGTCTTAATATATGAGTTATGCAATTATAAGAAATGAAAAATATAAAAGAGAAAATCTAAAAGGAATATATCGTCATAATGAAAGAAGAAATAAAAATTATTCTAATAAAAATATAGATACATCAAAATCATACCTTAACTATTCGATTAAAGAGCCTACCTATAGTTATGAAAAAGAATTTGATAAAATAAGAGAAAAATATAATTTAAAAGGACAAGTAAAAACTGTTAGTAATATAGTATGTGAATATATAATTACATCTGATAAGGAATTTTTTGAATCTATTGGAGAAGACAAAACAAAAAGATATTTTGAAACAGCATACAAATTTGTTTGTGAATATAAAAACTTAGGCGAGCAATATATTTTGTCTGCTAAAGTACATTTAGATGAAGAAACACCTCATTTACATTTAACTTTTATTCCCGTTGTTCATACTACAGATAAAAAAGGAAATGCTATCGACAAAATTGCTTGTAGTGAATTTTGGAAGGCTAAAGACAGTTATATTCAATTACAAAATGCCTTTTATTCTTATATAACTGAAAATGGCTTTGATTTAGAAAGAGGAAAATCATCATCAAGAGAACATTTATCTGTAAAAGATTATAAAGAAATTACAAATTATGAAAAATCTAAACAAACACTAAAAGATATAAAAATAGAACTACCTAATGTTCCTAGCATTAAAGATTTTGGAAAACTTACTGCAAAAAGAGATGAAAAAATACAAAAAGAAATTATAGAGCCCAAAGACAAAATTATTGATATGCTATACTCTGACAATACAAAATTACACCAAGAACTAGAAAAACAAATAAATGCTATAGATAGGGCTGAAAAGTTAGAAAATGAAAGACAATCAATTCTGCAAGAAAAATTAAATCTTGAAAATAAATGTACTAGACTAGAAAAAGATTTTAATAATAAAGAAATTGAACTAAAAAGAAATTTTAATAAAAAATATGATGAATTATTAAGTGAAAATATCTATTTGAATAAAATTATAAATACATTTGAAAATACTATCAAAAAATTTATAAGTTGGGTTTGCAAAAGATTTACAGTTAGTGAAGAAGATACTCTGATAACAGATTTTCAACAAGAAACCAATACTTTTATCAATCCAATAAAGCAAATTAAATATGAAAAAGAACAAGAAGAACTTGAGTTATAGCAAACTATAGAATTTGATTAAAGCATCCCGTTGTTAATATCTTGCATAAGAAACAAGAGCCTCATAACAAAGCTCTTGTTTCTTCAAAAGATAATCAGTATACTGTTCATCTTAAAATTAGATAGAACAATTAATCTTCTTAACATACACACTTCTGTCATAGAAAGGTCCTATATCGAGATATTCTAATATGCTCTTATCGCCATCCATTAAGCAAAAGCTACCAGAGTTACCATTAACTTTAAAATTCTTAGGTAACTTTACTTCATAATAGTAACGATTGTGTTCACCTACAACTTCGATTCCAAGTTTCTTATAAATTTCGCTGAGATACTCTTCCTGATCATATTTCTTGCAAAATTCTTTTGGAACTCTTCCATCATACTTGATTGGAAGTAATACAGTACGATTCATTCCTGCCTGTAAATCAGTATTAGCAATGTCAACAGCGTCATCTAAGCCTATACCACACATTGCTCCAAGTAACGTAAGATTTGCAGCTCTTTTAGTGTCGCCGTCCTCTGATACTCCACGAAGCTTTTTTTCCTTGCCTCTCAGATACCTCTTGTATTCGTCTTTGAAACCATAACGATATTCACTTGAGTCTTTATCATAATTAGCAAGAAAAAATTCAACACGTTCATCATTAAATGGAATGTTTCTAATTAAATATCCATCAAACAAAATAGCTGCCTGCCAGAACTTTACTTCATCATCTCTGCCATTCATAGGTGCTGTTCTTTCAAGTGCTTTAGCACTAAAGCTTTTAATATTCTTAGCACTATCGTTAATAAGACGGACTAAGAAGTTATTAGTCATAATTTCTTCCGGAAAATCCTCCATTACAGGGGTATCATTTGATAAACACATTGCAAAATAATACTCTTCCGTTTTGTACTGTTCTGGAGTCATATCAAGAAATTCATTCTTTCCATGTCTTCTAGAAGCAAAACAACGAGCTCCTAATGTCCAGAAATCTTGTGTCAAAATTTCTGGCTTTCTTTTTGCTACTGAATAGAACCAATCATCAGAATCGCCTCTTCGTTCAACATAACGATTTCCAATTGCTTTAATCATTGCACATGATACCATCTCTTCATCAATATAATCGAGTGGCATATATTCAAAGCAGTTTTGCTCAAAATGTAACGACCATTGATTAGTAGCAATGTAATCTTTAAAGAATTCTCTGTCGAACTCCTTTCCTATGTGTGCTTTAACATAAGTTATAATATCTTTACTGTGTCCTGCATCGGCTAGTGCATGAATGAAAAAATCCCGAGTAAGAAATTCCTTAGGTACATCATTGAAAGACATATTACTGTTGCTCATCGCATAAACAAAGTGGCCAGGTGTTAGTTCTTTTGTTCTTGTCCTACCCTCTTCATAAACATAGATAGGAAGTTCACTTACAGTACCCTGCTTGAAATCTCCGTTTTCAAAGTGCCTGTTAATCCTTCCAAATGCTGTCAAATCTGTTATCTTCATGTTTTTGTCCTCCTTTTCTATTTATAATACATGAAAATTAGTAACTCAATAAATATAGGAGGACTACACGCCCTCCCAAACTTTGGAATAGGACTAACATAATGAAATGTTGTCCTATCAAATATTATACCACAGTTTACCTAGAAAGTAAAGTTATGTAAATTATCTTTGTATTTAATATATGATAAAATCACCTTAAAAGTTTGTAAACAAATATTTCACCC
>CANOYI010000173.1 GCA_947571515.1 uncultured Clostridium sp.
AATTATAGAGGGATTCAGGAGATTAGAAAATCCGCAGGAATATTTGGCGCTTACTTTATAATTGCTCAAATATGAATCAATATTGAATTCATCAATGGTGGTACAACCTTGCATATGCAGATTATATATGGCAACAAACAATAATTCGTAAAAATTTTCTGTGTTAAAATCAGTCCGATCCAGAGGTCTGTCTATGTCATCTATCAATGATGAATCTTGTAGTAAACATCCAAAAGTATTTAAGTATGCTCTTTTATCTACAAGTCCTTCATGTGCCATCAATCCACCCCTTTCCCAATTGATTCAATATCAATTTGTTTTATTTTTTTCTTTTTAGGTTGGATTAAGATGGTCTTTTCCCTGTACATTTGAGAAATATCTATATCTTTATTCAGTTCTACAACCCTATCTATACTTTCATAATATTGAGCCGCCTCACTGTGGTAATAAGGGATGATGCCAACCACATCACCTGTTAATTCCTTTTCTATGATTTCATGCAGATACACTAAAGTCTTGTACATTGATTCATAAGTAAATTTATATCTTTCGATATAATCTTCTGTCAGAGCATATATCTTTGCACTTAATTCTTGACCTTCAACTAATCTTCGCAAATAATTGTAATATTGCTGTTTTTTTTGGTACTCTTCTTCAGATAACGCTTCTTTCAGTTCTGCTTTTGGTTTTGCTTTCCTACCAACTTTTTTCTTTTCTGCAACTTTATCTATTTCTTTATTTTTATCTTTCTGCAATGTTTTCATTGCAATATTGAAACACTTTTGATGAGCGTAGCGTCCTTTATAGGGAACGCCTTGCTCATCAAGTAATTCATTACATATTACGCACTTTCGAGCTGTCATTTATAATCAACCTTTACAGATTATTCTCCTCAATGAAACTTTCGATGTCATAAATAATCGCTTCAATGATCTGTTCCTGACCCTTTTTCAGATCACTTGCTTTCTTTCCTTCTCCCAACTGGTTAGCGACAATGCTCTGTAAATCTTCTAAATATCCGTTATCAGCCAGTTTCTCACCCAACTTCTGCAAATTGTCCATTAGGTCATCATATGACTTGGTTGTAACTGTTCTCTGTGCCTTCTGTTCCGCAAAAGTTACTGCTGTAATTCCTTCTTCTCTTTCCTGAATCTCAATCGCCTTAACAATTACATCTTCCAAGGCTTCTGCTGTAAACTCTTCAATATAAGTTGTAGGAAGATAGTCAAAACGAGAACGAGCGAAAAATTCATCTGTCTGTGCCAGATAGCCAGAAGATTTTACGATCTTCCCATCCTTATCAACACCATTGGAACGAACATACACACACAAGTCCGTGTTGTTAATGATAGGAGATAACGCTCTCTTATCTGCTTTAGGAGAAATAAATCCTTCCTTTTCCTGTGCGTGAGCAATAAAGTAACAGCAATAACCAGCACCTACCAACTTATTGATCTGCTTCCAGAACTCAGTTTCATATTCTTTCCAAAGTCCATATCCACCATTGCCTTCACCGATAGAAGGTGCTTTATATTTCTGACAAATAAACTCCTGACAATAATTTGCAGCCGCTTCAATCTCGTCAAAAATAATTGTGGAATACATTTCTCTAGCTCTTTCAACTGTAGCCGGATCTGTCAACTGCTTATTAATCTTGATAAAATCTGACCACTTTGTAATAGGGCAGAAGGGAACGCCAGGGATAGCATTGAGTCCTGCTTCAAAAGGAAGATAAAAAGGCTTTTTCATACGTGTAGCCTGTTTTGTCTTACCTAAGTTATTACCGCCATACACCAAAATAACTTTTCCCTCTAAACCCTTTGCAACTGTACTGACATGTGGATTAAAAATATCTAATTCCATTAAATTGTTTTCCTCCGATTTTTGTATTTTGTTATTAATAAATGGTACATATTTTCATACTGTTTCATTTGTACCTGTTATTCATATTTTAGAAACCTAAGCTTCTACCATGTGCTGCTCCGCTAGGCTTTGTATTGCCGTTAGCCTTTGTGCCACTCTGGGCTTTTGCCTTGGCTTCTTCAAGTTTGTTCTTTCTCTCCTGAATCGCTGCCTCGATTGTTTCTGCCACATAAGGAAGCTCTGGTGTAATGCCCTCTTCATAGGCTTCAGAAGCACCATTAATAATAAGATCATTCTTAAACTCTACGGAAACCTTTTTTCTCGGCTTACCAATCTTAACAGGAATTTCAGTAACCGTTTCAATTCTATTATTGATAATATCACCGTAGAATTCTACAGTCTGTCCAGGCTCATATCCTGAATCAACAGCCTGTGCAACTTCATCTTCTGCAACCAAATCAATCGGTTCAATTCCATTATATGTAGGCATCCAACCACTAACAACTGTTCTGCCAGTTTCTACGCCCTCTGTGTCAAGTTCAGGATTAATACCAGAGATAAATAATTCTACTGAAAATTCTGCCTTGGGTTCAAGTTCCTCATCAGCTTTTAGCCTGTTAAAAAAATTGCTCCTATAAGCAACAACCTTTTCACCAGTTTTCTTATCAGTAAAAGGACTCAGATCACCACCTACTTTAACTCTCGTAGCTTCATCTTCTCCAACTTCTGCAATAGACTTGTACTCATTCATTACCGTCTGAATACCTGCATAAGTCTTATTGGCTGTACCTGCATTCGTCTTCTCATTTACATTGACATTGAATTTAACAAAATTGACATCCGAGGTCTTTACCGTCAAACTACCTGTAATCTTTGTCTTGCCCTCTTCTGTTACAACCTTTAAATCCTTTTCACTTACTACTCCGTGTACGAATGCCTTTGCGTTTGCCTGTCTCAAATTTGTTTCTGCCATTAAATAAAAATCCTCCTATAAATTCATTAAAAATATTTTCACATCATATATAACTTCAACAGCCTTTTCAGACTGGAACATAGAGATTAAATTTATATAAAATCTATGTCATCAGTGGTTTATGACTTATTTGAACCGAATTTTTGCGTAATTAAAGCCAAGGGTATGCTGCCAACCACCCAAAACGAATATAACTATTCAGTTGTAATCATGGAATTGTCTACGATTATTACTTTGAATTTATTGAAATGTTTACAACTTCTATATTTGCTATTCTCTTTTTGCTACTATCAATTTCATCTCTTTTATGATAAACTATTCTTACACTTTAATTTAAGGAGGTGTTACGACTTGACAAAGGTTTTGACACCACCCGTACTTAAATTTTAGATAAGTCCTATGGCGAGTTAATTGCTCCCTTAATTGCAATTGTAGTAAATCATAGGATATAGTGTAAGAATAGTTATATCTAATATAACGTTCACCTAGAGCTATAGGTCGTTAGTAGTGTTGCATCTATTACTGATGCTGAAATTTAAATATAATTAAGGCGATAGACATTCAGGTAGCTCACTGGATGTCTTTTCGAATATTTTGACCCATTTCTTATTCCACTATTTCTATTTTTGTATCCTAGTTTCCTCAGTTAATTGATTCTTAAACTTTTAGTGTTGCTTCTCTAATTGGTTTTTATGTTATGCGTGTATATAAATAGCCAATCCATTGTTCTGCATCTTTAGCATAATTTTTTGCTCTATTTATTGTAGTTACTGTATTCGTAAAACACACTTGGTATGGATATTTATCAAGTATCTCATTTACCTTTTTAATATGATAAAGAGGTAAACGGTAGATAGTGCGTACCTCGACTATGGCGGCAAAATGTGTGACAATAG
>CANOYI010000174.1 GCA_947571515.1 uncultured Clostridium sp.
CCTTTACAAACACGCTATTTACTATATTTTTAATGTTTATAAAGGTATACCTTTATAAATACTATATTTTAAGTAAGTAATAAGAATGCTTAATATAATGTTAAAGGAAATGCTGATGTTTGCATTTCCTCTTTATTTTCACTATTGCTTGACAAACGACAATCTATTTTAAGATTTTTTTCAAGTGGGCTAGTATAAGTTGTTGTCTATCATTTATTATAACTCAAACTTTAATTCTTCATTTTCAATTGTTATTACTATGGTTTCTCCACTATTTGTTATTTTTCCTTTAAATTGTATTTCTCCTCCTATTTCATCTTTTGAAAGGTTCATCTCTTCTCCTCCAAGATTTATACTCTCTATATTCAATGTAAGATTATCTCCATTTTCAACATAAGTACCCATATAATAATATGAATCTGCACTTAATAATTCAAACCTATTATTTATAAATTCAATATAAGTACTATCATCTGTATCTGCACTTTGTTGTGATGTTCCTATGAATTTATATTTAACATTTTGTTTTATTCTATTAGTTTGGCTTATATCATTATTTGTATTTTCATTGCTACTATTAGTGCCTATATTGTCTGGATTACAACGACAAAAAAATGTACGATATTTTTCATTATTTGTTGTTATACTTTGTATATCAACATCAAAATCTTTGTAAATTTCTAAACTATTCATTCTTTTTTGTATTTCAAATTTAAAATCATAATCAAAACAGTCAATAACCTCACTTATAATCTCATTAAATTTATCATTACCAATTTTATTCAAATAATATTCACTAATTGAAATAGAAAAACCAATTACTGCTGTTTTATCTTTATTATAATAGATGTCAATATATTGGCTTATTATCCAAGACCCATTTAAACTTCCACTTTTACTATACATTCTTTTTAATTCTTCAAGTGGGCTATTATTTTCATTATACTTTTGCCATTCTCCATATTCATTGCCAAAAAGTGATTTTTCATTTGATGCAATTAAATTATTATTTAATTCTTTTTTAAACCATAATTCTCTTACATTGCTTTTAAAACTTTCAAAATCTACATTTTTAAATGATTTACCACAAGATGACTTACTATCTTCTTGCACATATTTAAAATCTTGTTTTTCTTGATTTTGTGTATCATTGTTATTTGTATCTTGACTTATGTCTGTATTAGTAATTGTATTATCTGTTGTATCTGTATTTCTGTTTGTTACTAATACAATGGCTACTGCTCCTAGAATAATTAAAATTGTAATAACTAAAGTATATAATAACTTCTTTAATTTTTTATCTTCTTTAGGTTTAATTCTTTTGCCACATTTACTACAAAAACTTTCTTCTTCCTTAATTTCATTACCACATTTTTTACATAACATAAAACTTCCCCCTCTATAATATTTTAAACTTCGACAAAAAATGATAAAATTTTCTATCAATAATATATCATTAAAATCATTGATTGTAAAGTACTACTCAATAATATATTATAATAAAGTATTACATATTATACAATGCCCCTATAAATAGTAATATAGGGGGAATAGTAATGTCAAATGAAAATTTAAAACCAATTATGCACGAAATTGAATATGGTGCAATAAAAGTAAATCTTGATAAACTTATGGAAAAGGCTGAAATATCTGCATATAAATTAAATAATGCTACTAATATAAGATTTCAAACAATACAAAATCTACAAAAAGATGTTGCAACTCGAATAGATTTTAATGTATTGGCACGATTGTGCTATTCTTTGAATTGTGATGTTGCTGATATTCTTGAATATGTACCAAATAAGGAATAGGTGCTGAAACAATGTAAAAAATATCATAAAAGTAAGAGTTGGGTACTCTTACTTTTTTTCTTCTTTATCTTTAAATTTTATTTCTTGGTCTAATACTTTTGCCATTAGATAACCAAAGTAAAACATTTTCTCATTTTCTAATGCACCCATTTGCATTTCTAATTCCCAATATTTCTCAAATAATGTTTGTTGTGCCTCTGTAAATGTTTTATCTAATATATCAGAAACTTGTATGCTATTTCTTCTTATTTTCTCATATTCTTGGTCTGTTCTTACAAAATCTTCTTCAAACATTTCATACACATTTTGTATCATTGTTATATTATTGAAATACAAGTTTATATCTTTTGTTGTATCTGTTTCAAATATATTGTCAAAATGTTGTAACAATTGTTTTATCTTTTCTCTTCGTTCTTCTATACTTTCTTTTGCCATATACACTAAACCTCCTACATATAAAAATAAGTTTGCAAACTCTGTAATGCTAGTATATAGGCTATCTTGATTGATTGCAAGTCCCTCTTTTCAAGAAATTTTATGCTGATATTTTCAATCATAATATTTCTATAAGTTTAAAAATATAACAAGGGTTTTTATATTGATTTTATATTTTTGCTATTACTCTTTTATTGCTTGTAATATAAAAATGTCTTAAATTTGATTTTCACAACACACGGAATATAATATATGATATTTTCATTACACTATATTTATATTTTCTTGGATTTCAAAAACTTTTGTCTTATTTTTATCAATTTCTCATAACTTTCTATCTTGTTATTTCCACTACCTCTAATCTTCATTGCATATCTAAAAGATGTGAATTTATATCTTGATAAAGTTTCACAAGATGTTGTTTCTATATTTGTATCTACAAATGGTTTGGTTGGCTTTCCATATTCATTATATGCTTGTACTACATAAGGGCTAGTCCTATTTGGTATGTGAATTTTACCAAGTATCTTTTTAGGTTTTAATGGTGCATTATACATTATTTGACATCTTATTTGTAATCGTTTTGCAATATTTACTGCTAGACGTTGGTTTCCTATAATTGCAATCTTGTATGTATCTTTTATAATAAACATTGGTATTTTTAATAAATCAACCCATGCTACTAATTGATTGAATAAACCATAATTAATGTCATCAAGTATTGTAATAGTTGGGCTAGTGGTTAATTTTGAATATGAAATAATTTCTTGCATTGATACCTCTTGTAATTCTAAAAATTCTAATTCTTTCATTTCTAAAATTCCTCCTCTATACCAACTACAATTCTAAATATTCTATCTAATGTAAAACTACATACTTCTGCTAATTCATATAGTGTTGTTACTTCTTCTGCTGACATACTTCTCATATTTATTGTTTCGATTATGTGACTAGATGTATCTCTAACATTTGATACCATTTCTAGGAATAACATTGGGTCTGTACCTGTTATTGTTCCCTCTAATGCTTCTTGTAATTTCTTTCTTTTTAAATTACTCTTTGTATTTAACATTTTGTAACATCTCCTTTCCGTAAAATATAATCTATCTTGTCTAACATTAAAATCGTTTTAGTTGCAAGGGTGGAAATGTACTCATAATCAGTATAGTTAATATCTGTTGTCATATCTAAAAGTGAATTGATATGCCTTGATAATCTGATGATGTCAATCATATCTTCTTGAAATGATGTGTTTTTTAGATTTTCTTTTAACTCTACTATATGCAATACCATTCCCCCTTGCCATAAATAAAGGTAACTTTGATAAAATACTATTATCATTAATATTTTACTTACACAAAAAAATAAGAATTAGAATTTAATCTAACTCTTATTTATATAACTCATTATTGCAAACCCACCTACGAAATAGTAATAGTTTGTTTTTAAACGATTTGGTTGCG
>CANOYI010000175.1 GCA_947571515.1 uncultured Clostridium sp.
AAGAGTAAGTTATTCTACGTACTGTTTTAAATTGAATTTAAATTTTTAATTATCTGTATTGCAAAAAGTCGAAACTTGAAGAAAGGTTGCATTGAAAAATAATTGATTTATTGTTATAATTTAGGTAAAGATTTTGGGGAAAGTATCATAGGCATAAGAAACTTATCCTACAATATAAAAAAGGAAGAAATGAGGCTAAAAATGAGAATCAGATACAAAAAATGGGCAAGACCAGAATTAGAAGCTAGTGAATTTTATATCGATGAACCAGAAAAAATCAAAGGAAAATGGAAAAAACAATTTGAAAAAACCAATCAACCATTACACTTAGAATTAGGTTGTGGAAAAGGGCAATTTATGGCAAAATTAGCAGTAAAAAACCAAGATACAAACTATCTAGCGATTGATTTAGTAGATGCTATGTTAGGACTAGCAAAAAGAAACATAGAACAAGCTTATCAAGAAGCCAATATCAAACCCAAAAACATTTTCATAACAAGATTTGATATCGAAAGAATTCTTTTAATGCTAGACAAACAAGATGAAATTGAAAGAATTTACATCAATTTTTGCAATCCATGGCCAAGAGGAAAGCACAGAAAAAAGAGATTAACACATTCGATTCAACTAGAAAAATACAAACAATTTTTGAAGGAGGGTGGAGAAATCTATTTTAAAACAGATGATGATGAATTGTTTGAGTCAAGTTTGATTTATTTAGAAGAAAGTGGTTTTACCATCCTGAAAAGAACATATGATTTGCATAAAGAATTAATCTTTGAGAAAAATATTGAAACTGAACATGAGAAAATGTTTTCCGAGCAAGGCATTAAGATTAAAGCTTGTATTGCAAAATTGGAAAAAGATGAAAGTATAAAAAGTACTTGTACTTTTTTGAAATTCCATATATAATAGAAACGCATAAAAATAAAGAAGGAGAAATAAAATGTCATTTATAGAAGAAGTAAAACAAAGAGCCAAAAAACAAATCAAGACAATTGTTCTTCCAGAAGCCGAAGATATTAGGATTTTAGAGGCTACAGAACAAGTGTTAAAAGAACAATATGCAAATATTGTATTAGTAGGAAATCAAGAAAAAATAGAAAAAAAAGCGAAAGAAAATAACATCGTTATCAAAGGAGCTGAAATTGTTGATCCAACTACTTCTGAAAAGTATGATGAATATGTGAATTTGTTATATGAATTAAGAAAACATAAGGGTATGACAATTGAGCAAGCAAAAGAGTTGGTAAAAGACCCAGTTTATTATGGTATGCTTATGGTGAAAGATGAGAAAACACGGAGTAGATGGATTAGTTTCAGGAGCTGCTCATTCAACATCAGATACCTTAAGACCAGCTTTGCAAATATTAAAAACAGCTCCAGATACGAAATTGGTTTCTGCTTTTTTTGTTATGGTAGTACCAGATTGTGACTATGGAGAAAAAGGAACTTTTATTTTTGCAGATAGTGGTTTGAATGAAAATCCAGATGCAGAAAACTTGTCAGAAATTGCAATTTCTTCTAGCAAAAGCTTTCAACAGTTAGTACAAAAAGAACCAAAGGTTGCTATGCTTTCTTATTCAACTTATGGAAGTGCTAAGTCTGAATTGACACAAAAAGTGATAGAAGCAACTAAATTAGTAAAAGAAAAAGATAATCGTCTTATCGTAGATGGCGAATTACAACTAGATGCTGCGATTGTACCAGAGGTGGCAGAGATGAAGGCTCCTGGAAGCCCGCTAAAGGGTGAGGCAAATGTTCTAGTGTTTCCTAATTTGGATACGGGAAATATAGGATATAAGCTGGTTCAAAGATTGGGAAAGGCAGAGGCTTATGGTCCTCTTTGCCAAGGTATCGCAAAACCAGTGAATGATTTGTCTCGTGGCTGTAGTAGTAAGGATGTGGCAGGGGTTATAGCGATTACTGCTGTGCAAGCACAGGAAAATTGATGAAAAACATCATCTTGTATCATTGCCTAGCAATATAACATTTTTCATCAATTTTACACGCAAATGAAAGCAAAAAGCTTTCTCTTACTTGCGTTATTAAAACTTGAAAAATGCTCAACGTACCTTCGTACGCCTCTGCTTTTTCTCGTTTTAATGCCTTGTAATACTCGCTTTTGATTTGATTTGGGATTTGTACAAATTGCATCTTGTGTCGTTAATCGTATAAAAAGGAGAAGATAAATGAAAATTTTAGTTTTAAATTCAGGAAGTTCATCTCTAAAATATCAAGTGATTGACATGGAAACAGAAGAAATGTTAGTCAAAGGGTATTTTGAGAGAATCGGACAACCACATTCTTTTTT
Source organism: uncultured Clostridium sp. (assembly GCA_947571515.1). Lineage (GTDB taxonomy): Bacteria > Bacillota > Clostridia > TANB77 > CAG-508 > CAG-269. Next base: position 2,315 of record CANOYI010000175.1, read on the forward strand.
AACTCATACAGTAAAAGGAGAAAAACATAAATTTGAACACCCAGCTAAAAATCATGAACAAGCGATTAGCTTTGTTCTAAATAGATTAACCAATAGCCATTATGGTGTTATAAAAAGCCTAAACGAGTTAGGTGGAATAGGACATAGAGTGGTACATGGAGGCGAAAAGTTTAGTGATTCTGTTATCATAACAGATGATGTAATAGAAAAGATAAAAGAATGTTCTGATTTAGCTCCTATCCATAATCCAGCATGTATTCTAGGAATAGAAGCTTGTAAAAGAATTGTGCCTAATATGAAAATGGTTGCCGTATTTGATACTGCTTTTCATCAAACGATACCAAAAGAAAAATACATGTATCCCATTCCTTATGAATATTATAAAAAATATGGTGTAAGGAAATATGGATTTCACGGGACCTCTCATCAGTATGTATCTCATAGAGTTGCTGAAATTATGGGAAAAGACATCCAAGACTTAAAAATTGTGAATTGCCATTTAGGACAAGGATGTAGTGTCTGTGCTATTAAAAATGGAAAATCAGTAGAAACTAGTATGGGATTAACGCCATTAGGAGGAATTCCTATGGGAAGCCGAAGTGGAGATTTAGACCCGTCGATTTTACTATATTTAATGAAAAAAGAAAATTTGTCTCCAGATGATATGAGTGAGATTTTAAATAAACAGTCAGGAGTTTATGGGATATCAGGAGTATCGGTAGACTTTAGAGACATCGAAACAGAAGCTTTATCAGGAGGTCATCATGCTAATTTAGCATTAGATGTATATCATTATTTGACAGCGTCTTATATTATGAAATGTGCTGTTGCGATGCAAGGAATTGACGTTTTGACTTTTACAGCAGGAGTAGGAGAAAAAGGTTCTATTTCCAGAAAAGCGATTTGTAAACAACTAGAATTTTTAGGAATCAAAATAGATGATGAGAAAAACAAAATAAGAGGAAAAGAAGCAGAACTTTCAGCCTCAGACTCAAAAGTAAAAATTTATACCATTCCAACCAATGAAGAATTAATGATAGCGAGAGAAACCTTAAAATTAGTAAACAGGGATTAGAACACGGGGACGTAGATAATGTCCCCAATATTAAAACAGTATTAATTAGAATTTAAGGGTAGGGACATTATCTACGTCCCCCAAGTCCTATGTTATATTCTAGGAAAGTTCTCTGAATTTCCTAGAATATAAAAAGCATTCCACAGAAAATTGCTTTGCAATTTTCGCGGACGAACAATTAAACGTGGGCTGAACTCTACCTATTAAATTTTATAAAATATTAATCAGCCCACTATTGTTCTAGAAAAAAGAAAGACATCTGGTAAAATGTCAAGATAAAATTTAAAAATTTTTTAATTTTTT
>CANOYI010000176.1 GCA_947571515.1 uncultured Clostridium sp.
TTTCAACACAGAACTACCAAAACCCACTAAAATCAACAAAGTTCAACAAAGAAAAAAATGAGTAAATTAAGTGGTTAGAGGATCGAAAGCCTTGAAAATAGAGAGAAAAATTAAGAAGGAGGAAGAAGAAATGTCAGGACATTCAAAATGGCATAATGTGAATTCCTCTATCCTTAGAGCCACAACGAGTTTATTTTTAAATTAGATACTTTAGGCACAATTTTGGCACAATTCAATCAACAAAAAACAACACAAAACCACAAAGAACAACAAATAAATAATGAAAATGTAAACCATATTTTATTGAGATTTATGCTCTATAAAGTATGATTATTTTTATTAAAAATGAATAAGTAAAAAATAATAAATACAAAAATTATTTGTGAGAATGGAATTAAGAAATAAGACTAATAGAATTAACATAATGCAACACAGATGATGTTATATTTATAAAGATTTACTAATAGGTACAACTAAAAATGCATTATTATATTACAAAAGAATCCTTTAAAATGATTAACATAATTGAAAACAGTTTTTGCAAATACTTGATTTTGTAAATATTTTGTTGTAAAATGTTTATAATAATAGTTGCAATTTATCTTGCATAGCAGGTGCGACTGCCACAATAACCTAAAATTCAGGAAAAGGTATAGCCTTTTAAGTTAGTTGGGTAACGGAAAAACCTAAAATTCGGGCAAGAGTATAGCTCTTGGGGTTGGTTAGGCAACGGAAAAATCGCAAGTTAAAGAGAAGGAATTATGGTACTGCGGTATGAAAATACTTCTCTTTATAAAAGTTTTTAAGGTAAAAATGTAAGCCATATTTTATTGAGATTTATACTCTATGAAATATGGCTATTTTCTTTAGAAAAATTAATTAAAATACACAAATAATGTTTGTATGAAGAATGACTAAAAAATAATAATCTGAATCAACATAAAGTGAAACAAAATCATATTTATTTTTCTAATAATATACTAAGAAAAGGATTTTTGACAAATTTTAGGAATAATATTTACAAACGTACAACAAAATGATAAAATTGTAGTACATTTGTAATGGGGGTTAATATGAAAGTGGAACAAATAAAAAAAGTTTTAAAAAGTAATAATGGCTATATTACATCAAGTGAATTTGAACAAAATGGAATACCAAGAAGATATATTCCTGAATTAATAGAAAAAGGATTAATTAGAAAAATAGCAAGAGGCTTATATATTGATAATGAGCTAATTGAAGATGATTATTATATTTTACAAAAACGTTATAATAATGTTATTTATTCATATAATACGGCATTTCATTTACTAAATTTGAGTGAAAGAGCACCATATGAAATTGATGTAACAACATATTTTCATAAAAGTATTAGGGAAAAAGTAAAGATTCATTATGTATCAAAAGAAAAATTAAACATAGGAAAAATTACTACTACAAGCCCATATAGTAATCCTATAAAAGTATATAATGCAGAGAGATGTATATGTGATATGCTAAAAAATCAAGATGAATATGATATAGAATTATATAATAAGATTTTGAAAAATTATTTTAACTCAAAAGATAAAAACCTAAAGCTATTAGATGAATATGCCAAAATTTTTAATGTATATGAAAAATTAACCACTATAATGGAGGTATTAATTAAGTGATAAAATATAAAGAACTAAAGGAAAAGTCAAAAGAGCTAGAACGAAAATATAAATTAAATCATTATGAACTATTACAAAGATTTATGTTTGAAAGAATATTAGAAAGAATTTCAGTTTCAAAATATCAAGAGAATTTTATACTAAAAGGTGGTTTGTTATTGTCTGCATTATTTGGAATTGACAATAGAACTACAAGAGATATGGATACAACAATTAAGGGATTGAATATTTCTAAAGAGAAAATGATAAATGTTTTGAATGAAATACTAAATATTAATTTAAAAGACGGTGTGAAATTTGAATTGATTGATATAACTGATATAAGAGAAGATGATGAATATGGCGGAAACAAATATCACTTAATTGGAAAATTAGAAAATCTTAAAATTAATTTAGATATTGATATTTCTACAGGAGATAAAGTTATGCCAAAAGAGTTAGAGTATAGTTATCCATCATTATTTGAAGATAAAAAGATATTAATTTATACATATAATACAGAAACAATAATAGCAGAAAAAATTGAAACCATTTTAAGAAGAGGACAATACAACAGTAGAATGAAGGATTATTATGATATACATATGTTTCTAAGTAAATTTAAAGATAATATTGATATTAATATTTTAAAGTTATCAATAAAAAATACATTTGATAAAAGAGAATCATTTAGTTATTTAAAAGATTATGAACAAATTTTAGATGGTATAGTTTCATATGATAGAATTGTAAATCTATGGAAGGGATATGCTAAAAAGAATAAATATGCAAAAGATATTAAGTTTGAAGAAATAATAAGAGAACTAAAAGAATTTATTTCAAGTTTAGATATAGAAGCTGTAACTGTTTAAATAGAAGAAAAGGAGAATTCATGATATATTTTATAGCTGATACACATTTTAATCATGAAAATATAATTAAATACTGCAATAGACTATTTAAGAATACTTATGAAATGAATGAATATATAATCCAAAAATGGAATTCGGTTGTTAAAAAAGATGATACAGTATATCATTTGGGAGATGTAGGATTTGGACTCGTACAAGAAGTTAAAAGTTTGGTAGAAAGATTAAATGGAACAAAGATATTACTTAAAGGAAATCATGATTTTAAAATTGGAACGAATACATGGAAAGAAGTAGGATTTTCAGAAGTATATAAGAAGAAAATTGTTTTAGGTAATTTGCTATTAACACATGCACCAACTGAAGATGTGGGAGAAAATCAAATTAATGTCTTTGGTCATATACATGATAAGCCACTTGATGAAAAATTTGAAAAGAAAAATCATATATGTGTTTCTTGTGATGTGGTAGATTATACACCAGTAAGTGTGGAAACAATCAGTGAAAATAGTAAATAAATTGTAAATGGACAAATATATGAATTTATGGAGAGAATGCAATGGAAACAATAATTAATCAAGAAAAAATATCACAATATTTATCTATAATTAAGACGAATATAGAAAACGATAACATAAATGGTTATTATAACATAGTGGCAAAATTATTAGAGTTGGTATATGGATATAATTTTATAAATACAAATGATATTTATCCTAATTATCCAGCAATAGACTTAGCCGATAATGAAAGAAGAATATCAGTACAAGTAACTTCTGATAATAGTATTGAAAAAATTAATAGAACATTTGAAGTATTCAAAAATTCTAAAGAAAAATTAATAGATAAATATGATAGAATTATATTTTTTATGATAAAGGGGAAACTTCCTCAATATGATGGAAGAAAGATAAAAAATAAAGGAATAAACTTTAATAAATGCACAGATATTATTGACTATAGTTGGAAATGTATGAAATGTGGAAACACAGAATTTGAAAAAGATCAATTTCAAGCAACTGGAGGAAACTTTGCAAAGATATTTGATGTCCAAAATAAAAAGTTTATTACAGTAAGTTGTACGAAGTGTGGATATACTGAAATGTATAAAACTGGTACTGATGCAGGAATGAATATATTAGACTTTTTAATGAATTAGAATACTGACTAGAGCAAGAGATAGTAA
>CANOYI010000177.1 GCA_947571515.1 uncultured Clostridium sp.
GTATCATGCGGATACTCCCATAAGATGCTATTTTCTTTCTTTCATTACTCTGTTTATCGCATTGATGGGAATTAAAATATTACAATGTGATGATAATGTAGGAATTTTAATTCAAACAATCAATTTGCTTATAATTATATTCTTATCTCCTATAGACAGTGTTGTGCATAGATTGGAGTATGAAGAAAAGAAAGAATACGGAACAAGAGCTAAAAAAATAGCATTAATTTATTATGTACTATATTGTATTTTAAAGAAGGCATCAATTGTGTATATATCAACGCCTATCGCCGTTGCATGCTCAATGGTTGGAATTTCTTTAATAGGAGGGTATATAAAATATAGAAAAGTCGCAATGAGTACAGAATAATTAATAGAAAAGATCATATTTGATATTATCATTCCTTGTTGAGGAGATAATATAATCATTAAAGGAAGGAGGACAAGGTTATGGATAAGATGTTTGTTCAGGTAAACGTAGAGGACAAAGAAGTTAAGGACAATGATGGATTTATCTTCTGCGGACATTCAGACTCTTGTGGATCAATCGAAGGTATTTGTCAGCCGTTTATCCATTAGTGTACGTAAAATCGGGTGATATTAGTTTTATAATAATATCACCCGATTTTTCTGATTGGAGGGAAAAATGAAAGTAAATAGTACATTCAAATTAGAAAAAATAAATCATAGATACTTTGCATTTGATGGTGGTACAGGAAATATTTTTGAAATTAGCGAAATATTATATGAAATACTTTTAAATAGAAATGAAAAATTAACAGAAAAGTTTACAGTGGAAGAAATAGAAAATGCAGAAAAAGGGCTACTTGTAGCAATGAATAATGGTATATTATCAGAACAAAATTTACTACTAAGGACATATCAAAAAATAGGTGGGAAAAATGTGCACTCACTTAATACATTGTTCCTAAATGTCGCTCAAAAATGTAATTTGAAATGTTCGTATTGTTTCGGAAAAGGGGGAAGTTATGGACTCCAACAAGAAATGATGTCAATTGATACTGCACGTAGGTGTGTTGATTATTGGTTAAAAAATATTGAAGAGAAAAAGCAGAATATCGTTGTAAGCTTTTTTGGGGGAGAACCACTCTTAAATTTAGAAGTAATTGAATTTGTTGTACAATACATAAATTCAAAAAAGCAAAGTATTAACGGAAATGTTAAATATATGATTACTACTAACGGAACAATATTAAATAATAGTATTATAGAAATGTTTATTAAAAATGATTTTTTAGTAAGTGTAAGTTTAGATGGGATTTCAAAAATTCACAATAAAAATAGAGCGTTTGCATCAGGGAAGGGAAGTATGGATCTAGTTGCAAAAAACACAAAAAAACTGTTGGCTCATATTAGTAATTTAAATTGTCAAATAACATTACGAAGAGAAGATATTCCTTTTTTAGAAGAAGCAGTTACTGCTTTATGGGAAATGGGAGTAGATAAAGTTTACTCAAATATAGTATTTGACAAAAATGAAATATATCAAGAAAAAGATTATAAAGAACTCAAATTCCAAACTGAAATATTGAGTGATTTAATGTATCAGCACTTGATTTCTGGAAGTAAGAATATTTATGGCAACATATTTGATTATATGCAAAATTTACATACTAGAAACTATGCAATTAATTGTTTCGTTTGGAAGGAAAAGATTGCAGCATTCGCAAGTAATGGAGACGCATATTCGTGTTATCGTTTAGTTGGGGAGAATGATTTTTTGTTGGGAAATGTTAGGCAACATGATTTCACAGTATTTTCTAAACCTTTCGAGAAACAAAAGGTTGCACAATGTCAGAATTGTTATTGCCAATTATATTGCGGGGAAGGTTGTCCGTGTGAAAATTTAGTATACAATTCGGATATTAATATACCTGCTGAAGAGTGGTGTGAAAAAAATAAAATATTATTTGATATTAGTCTTAGATTATACCTGAAGATTAAAGTAAATGAACCCGATTTATTTAGAAAACTTTGCAAATATTGGGAGGAAAACAGATGATAGAATATAATGCTGTAGGGCTGCTGTATACATATAAATGTACGGGAACTTGTGAAATATGTGGTTTGAAATGTGGACCAAACAGAAATGAAAAAATGGATTTGGAAGTAGCAAAAAAGGTAATACGAGATTCTGCTTATAATGGAATTAAACTTATAGGAATTACTGGTGGTGAACCATTTATCTATTATGAAGAAATTTTAGAATTATGCAAGTTGGCTTTTTCATTAGGAATGCAAACAACATTTACAACTAATGCTTTTTGGGCAACTGATAAGGATGGTACATTTGAAAAATTAGAAAAACTCAAACACTATGGTGTAAGAAGTATAAAGGTTAGTTTGGATGATTTCCATATGAAGCATATATCTACTGAAAATTATCGAAGAATTTTTAGAATTTCCCAGATGTTAGATATTAAAGTTTTGATAGGTTGTACAATTTTAAAAAATGGAATCGGTAATCGGCATGTTTTAGAACATTTTGATGATGAAATGGCTAATATTTTATTTTGCCAATATAGAGCGTATCCAATTGGAGATGCAGTAAAAATACCAAAAGAATTGTTCTATTTGAGTGATACAATTAGAGGAAAATGCAATGAAAGCAATATGTTACTTATTGAACCCAATGGTACAGTATATCCATGTGGAAGTGCTTGTGTAATGAGTAGTATAAGAAGTGTGGGAAATGTTTATGTGGATTCATTTGAAACAATTTTGGTAAATGCTAAAAATAATATATATACTAATTATATTAAGAAAAATGGTTTACAAGTGTTGATTAATACTATTAGAGATATGAATCCTGGTTTGGTTGACAATTGCCAATATGTAGATATGTGTGATGCATGTAGTAAAATATTCAGTTATTTTGATAAGAAAGTTATTGATGATGCTATAGAGAAAATAGAGGGGAAAATATGATCATATATAATACGTATATGTTATTAGAAAACGAAAAAGAAAATTATGTATATATTGCTGAAACAAATAAAATTTTTAAGATAAATTTCTTAATCAAGGATGTGCTATTAAATAAGCCAGCGACTGAAGAAGAAATGTGGAAAAGAGTTAATAGGTATGATATAAAAGTAGATATACAGGAAATGATTGATAAATTAGAAGAAATGAAACTGATTTATGAAAGAGGAGATAGAATACGAAAAATAGAGATAGAAAAATTAGATATATGTGACATGACATTATTAGTAACACAGAAATGTAATTTAAGATGTGAGTACTGTTTTGGAGATGGCGGAGAATATAAAAATATAGGTATAATGAGTTTTGAAGTTGCAAAAAGAGCTATAGACTTTTTGTATGAACATTCTAGAAACACAAAAGATATTGTAATTCTTTTTTTTGGAGGAGAACCTTTAATAAATTTTGAAGTAATAAAGCGTTCGGTGGGGTATTGTAAAGAAAAAGATATATTATATAATAAAAAAACTCATTATAGCATAACAACTAATGGAACAATTACGGACGATGAAATAGTACAGTTTTTAAGAGAAAATAATTTTTTAGTGCAGGTTAGTATAGATGGAATAGAAAGTGTAACTAATGCAAATCGGTTTGATATTCATAGAAGAGGTGCGTATTCTAGAATACTTGAAGGTGCAAAAGCCTTACAAGATAAGATGGTTGTAGGAGCA
>CANOYI010000178.1 GCA_947571515.1 uncultured Clostridium sp.
CTTGTTTCCAATAATTCTGTTAAGATTGGTCCTGGTAAAACACAATTTACCCTAACTCCTAAATTTGCATACTCTTGTGCTAAACATTTAGTAAACATTACAATTCCAGCTTTCGTTGTACAATACATTACTTCCACCTGTTACAATTGCTACTTTATTTTTTTAATTCACAATATATCCTCCCACATTACTATTATATTATTTTCTTAAACTCCTTCATAGTATAATCTTTAAATCTATTTATTTCTTTTTTTATGATATTCATTACATACTTTAACAAATTCTTTAAATATATTTTGCATAATAGTATCTTTTTCCATTATTTCAGGATGCCATTTTAATCCTAAACAAAACCTTCTATTTTTTAATTCTATAGCTTCAACAAATCCATTTAAATCATGAGCGACAATATCAAAATGATTAACATCACTATCTTTTATCATTACATTATGAATACTATTAACTCCAATTTTTTTATTTTCTCCAAGTAATTTATATAATTTTGATGTTTCTTCAATTGTTATATCATGTCTATAATCTCTATCATATATATTATGCGATTCATCTCTTTCCTTTTGAACTGTATCGCCTTGCGAAAACAAAATATTATTAAGTCCACAACAAGTACCTAATAATGGAATATCATTTTCAATAGCATACTTAGCAACATATATTTCATGATTTCCTGTTTGCCATCCACCTTGTAAAATAAAACCATCACACAAACTCAATATTTTATGAAAATTTTCTTTTTCACTTTGCGTCATAGCCTCATTATAATTAACATTAGTTGGCAATACCCCTATTGCCACTCCACCATTTTCAATAATTATTTTTCTAAAATCATCTGTTATTTTTTGTTTAGTCCATAATGATTTATCATCATTTGTTGGTTTACCTACAATTCCTATTATCGTCATTTTTGAAACCTCACTTTCAAATTTATCGTTTTACTAAATATTTTTTCTTATTCTACTATAATGTTTCATACTTACTCATACTATAACACTTAATTAATTACTGTTTCTAAGGTAGATTTATACCATAAAAAATGTAAATTCTACACATTTCTTATTCTAAATCTTTATAGTGAACCATATATGTTTTTATTTTACTAGTATTATTTTCATCTATTTCAAATATTCTTCCACCTCTTAATTCATCTGCTCCATAAGGACTATATCCTGCACATGCATCTAAACACATTTTAATACCACAGAAATCACCTTCAAAACAATCATTATGAGCATGTCCACAAGCAATACATTTTATATCATTTCTTTGTAAGATAACTGAGAAAATTCCTGAATTAAACATTCCTATTTTCATTACTTCTCCCATACTACCGCTTTGCATTTGTATATTGTGGATTTTCTACTATATATTGAAATTCCCATGGTGGAATATGCATGAACAAAATTCCATCAATTTTTTTATTACAATATTCTTCTATTTCCTTTGAACTATTCCAATACCACATTAATTGTTCAAAATGTACTATATCCCATCTACATGACATAGAAGGTTTCTTTAATAAATTAATGTTTTTATCTATTAGCATATTTGTACTTTCTATTAAATTGTTACTATCTATTCCCCAAATATTAAAAGCAATTTCATTTTTATATGAATATTTAATTGGTAAAACAAAATTGGTAGTACCATAAATATTTTCAGTATGTTTTGAAATGCAATATTCATATTCTTCATATATCTTTGTTTTTTTAATGTCGTTTACCTCTATATCATGGTCATGATTTCCAAAAACATGAGCCCATGGAATTTTTCTACTTTCCATAGGTGCTGAAAATATATCTAAATAATCTTTTAATTCTTTCTCCGTTTTTAAAATTGTTCCATCACAATTATCCCCACCTAGTATAACTAAGTCTGGTTTTTCTGTTTCAATAATTTTATGTATTCCCTTTAATGTTCTTCTATCATAATCTAATGTTTCTTGTATATCAGATAACATTAAAATTTTAAATTTTCCATTACAATCAAATCTTAATTCTGTTTTTAATAATAGATTCCTTTTTAGATTGTTATTCACTATTTCCCCCCTTATGCTCTATCTGTACTTACTCTATATCCAATAGAAATTACTGCATCTAAATTGTATATTTAACAATTCTTTTTACTTCTCTATTTCCTTCTTTTTGAACTACCGAGAATTCCTCGGTAGTTGAATTTCTATCTAATTCTAAATCATTATAAATATTTTTTAAATGTAATCCAATATTGTCTGATGAACAGTCATATAATTTTGCCATTGCTTTTTGAGTTAGCCACAAATCTCCAACTTCAAATCTTACTTCAATTCCTTTCTCTTTTTTTGTTGCTCAAATATTAAAAATTCTGCTGAACTGCTTCTTATATATAAATCTTTGTTACTCATTATAACCTCCATTCCATCGCTTCGCTCGGCACAAAGTGCCATGAAAAACAGCGACAGTTTCATTTTCTTTATTTAATTTCTATAACATGGTATAATGTTCCTTAGAATATATAAATATTTTAAATTAATCCTCTCTATGTATTGCAATCTATACAATAATTAAATTACCTTATGTATTTTTTATATTATTTTCTTATACTTTTTATAATTTCAATAGATTGTATTTTATTATCTATTTTGTTTTTAATTGTACTCAAGAAATATCCATCTGCTCGAAGTTCATCTTTCATATCTATAATTTCTTCATAAGTAAACCATTTTACATTTAATATTTCTTGTCCATCTACTTTAACATTTTCATTTATAATTTTAGTATCAAAAAAGAAACAAACTATATTCACACCTTCTAGTATTTCATTAACAATTTCTAATATTCCTGTTATTTCAACTTTACAGCCAGTTTCTTCATATATTTCCCTTTTTGCACCTTCAATTAAAGATTCATTTTCCTCTAAACCACCTGCTGGAACATTCCATTTTCCTTTACATATTTCTTTATTTTCCTGAACTAATAAAAACTTTCCATCTTTTTCTAAGATTCCACCTGTAACAACTTTTATATTCATATATATTTCCTCCCTATAAATTACTCTTCTATTTTAACTATGATAACATACGTTTAGATAATTTTCAATAAATACCTAGCTTTATAATTGTAAATAATATATTGATTTTTCAATATTTTTGCATAAAAAATACACCGAAGTGTACGCACTCTACATATTCTCTGCAATATTTTTGTCATAACAGATGATTAGAAAGCTTGTCTTTCTATATGTTTATAGGAAATGCTCTGCTTTCCTTATCCTGCCATTAAATTTTTATAAAATTTAATGGCATTCAAAAAAGAGAAGTATCTGAAAAAATACTCCTCCAACTAAAACTATATAAGTTACTCATATATAAGTGAGATCTAAAATCTCAAATTAGATTAATCTATGCTATATATTATATTAAAATTTTTAAAATATATTCAAAAAGAGTAAAGTTTTGAACCTTTACTCTTAAATCAACCTTATATATTTCTATATAAGTAAGCTCCACCTTACGTGGAAAATATTTATTAATTTAATTATACCATAATTTTAGGCAATGTCAAGATTTTTTAAAAGTCTTTTCTCTAGTCTTATCATAAATTCAGGTGTCATTTTTCCTATTTTATAAATTAAACGAGATTT
>CANOYI010000179.1 GCA_947571515.1 uncultured Clostridium sp.
GTGGGGACGTTCGGAGACGTTTGCGTGTTATTTCTTTAATTTCATTTTTAATTGACGAATGGTTCTAAAAGCTTTTTCTGAAAAACGATATAACTTATAAGTAAGTGGTTTAAAAGGCATATAAACTTCTCCAATGAACTCAGTAAAAGTCGCTCCAAATCCTTGCTTAAATCGATATAATCCATATTGTGGATGGCTTTCATCTACCACTCCTGAGACACCTCTAAAGTCGTATACATCATCTTTTCTTTCAATGGCCATTTTTATCATTTCCCATTGCAACAAATAGTTTGGCATTAAATTACGATGCTCATTACTGCTTGCCCCATATAAATACCAAGTTTTATTCCCATAAAAAATAGGAATAACACCTGATATTGGCTTACCTTCATAATATGCCATTAATATTTTCATATGCTCTGGACCTAAACAATCATACATCTTTTCAAAATAGGCTAAAGGTCGAATGATAAAACCATCTCTTGCTCCTGTTTCTATCATAATTTTATGAAAGTCTTTCAAATCTTCTTTGGTTCCATCTTTGATTGTCACACCTTTTTTAGTTGCTAGACGAATATTATATCTCCATTTTTGTTTAAAGCCTGCCATGATTTCATCTTCTGTTTTCCCTTTGATATCTAATCGAAATACATATCTTGGTTGAATTTCATCTTTGAAATCTTTGGCATCATCTTTAATTCGATAACCTAAACTTGTTACCACTTTTCTAAAATCTTGGTCATCACTTAAAATATCTGGTTCCATTCTTAAAACAATGGCATTATATTTTTTAGCCAATTCTTTTGCACCGTCTGTTAATTGTTTCATAACAGCCATATTATGAATATCACATACTGGTCCTCTGGAAGCATACATGATATTTCCGAAAATTGGCATTTTACGAATCCACACACAAAGAGAGCCTATAATCTCTGCCTTGTTTCCTTCTGCTAAAATGACTTCTGGCTTCCAGTTTGGTTTCTTTACTTCTGCCCATTCTAATGATTGCTGAAAATTCCCTCTTTCATGTCCTTCTAAAAATTTTTTATATTCTTTTTTCGCTTCTTCCGTATCTACAAATCTCATTTCTTCTCCTTGTCTGATTATGTGCATTAGGGACGTTTCTTTTTGCACATCTCTCCATAATTTTCTTTTATCATTATTTACAATATATTCGTATTTTACACTAAATTAGAAAAATTTACAAGTCTATCCATCTAGGTTTTCTATTTTCAAATACAGTATAACTTTTATAGCCAATTTGTTTCAACAAGTCTGTGGCTTTCTCAAAATTTGAACACACATCTTCCATCTTATGAGCATCTGAACCAATTGTTATAATCTTGCCCCCTAATTGCTTATATCGAGTCAATATCTCAAAATTTGGATGTGGTTCTTGCAATCCATATCGATAGCCAGATGTGTTAATTTCAATTCCTTTTCCTTTGTTTATGATATTCGTAAGAATTTCATCTAAGATTTCTTGATAATCACTATATTTTATGGTTTTATTTTCATAACCACCATATCTGACAATATAATCGATATGTCCATAGACATCAAATTCATCATATATTTTTATATTTTCTAGCACTTCTCTAAAATATTTTGTATAAGCTTCTTTTTGAGTTAGTCCTTCAAAAAAACTGGCATCGATGGCAATATCTTTTTTACAAGTTATATGAGAAGAACCTATGATAAAATCAAATGGATATTGTTTTACCATAGTACTGATGGTCTCTCTGATATCAGGTTGTAATCCTATTTCTATTCCTAATTTTAAATTAATCTGATTTTTATATTTTTCTTTGTATTGTTTGAAATTTTCTACATAGTTTCCTACATCCATTGTTTTTAATGTATTATTTTTTAATCCATCATATATATCATAGTGTTCCGTAAAACATATTTCTTTTAGCTCTGATTTTATAGCATTTTGAATATGCTCCTCCATGGTGGAAATACCATCATGTGAAAATGTTGTGTGTAAATGATAGTCTGTGTATATTTTCATAATGTACCTCCTCGTATTTTTTATTTCTTCTACATTTTAATATAAATAACAATTATTATCAATATAAAAAATACTTCAAGTCTATTTTATACAGAAAACAGAAAAAGCCATTCGGTTGAATGACTTCTTCTACTGATAATAGCAACATTTTCTATTTATTATTTACTATTATCGATAAATGGTCCTATGATGTTTTGGCATCTTTTCTTTTCCGTAAGAGCCAACTGGTACATCGCTTTTGACCAGCCTTTCTTGTTCTTGTTTCTGTAATCTTTAATGATTGCATTAAGATCTAGAAGTTTGTACCTATTTTTATCATATGTTCGATTATCATATACATAGATAGGTATATAACTTGCCCTGTCTACAGAAACTTTGTTGGTTAAGCCATCTTTTTTAAGCTTAACCTTGAAAGCCGCCGTATTCCGCGTGTTTGGATACGTTTGTGCCGAAAAGAAATTTCCCTGCGAATAAATCACAAGACCTTCTTTTCTTTTTCCTTTTACTTTTGTACTAACCATCTTCATCTGTTGTAAAACATGTGGATGGCTTCCAAGAATTACATTGACGTCATTTTTTATCAAAAACTTTGCCAATTTCTCTTGTTGTGCATTTTGTGTAGTTTGGTATTCAACACCCCAATGCATGGAAACTACAATTGCCTCTGCTCCTTGTTTCTTTGCTTTCTCAATTTGCGTCTTCATTAATTTTTTATCTATTAAATTGACGCAATATTCTTTTCCCTGTGGTTTTGGTATTCCATTCGTTCCATAGGTAAAAGCTAAAAAAGCGGTTTTGATTCCATTCAAATCTTTGAATAAAATCTTGTTTTTCTCTTTTGGTGTTCTAGCAGTTCCAGTATGACTGATACCAGCTTTATCCAGGTAGTCGAGTGTAGACTTTAACCCATCAAATCCCCTATCTAATGTATGGTTATTGGCTGTGGTCATAACATCTACCCCCAGTTCCTTTAAATCTACTGCAAGATGCTCTGGAGCATTAAACAGTGGGTATCCACTGTATCCTCTTTTGGCACCACCAAAGCTTGACTCTAAGTTGCCAATACTCACAGTTGCATTCTTAATATGTTTTTTCACGTATTGAAACATTGGTGAAAAATCATAATTGTTGCTCTTAGCATTATAAACCGCTTTAAAAATTTGAGAATGGCACAATGTGTCTCCAAAAGAGACAATTGTCGCTTCCTTGTCCTTAGGTTGAGGAGTAGCTGTTAGTTTCTCTTGTGTTGTTTCAACTGTTTTCCCCTTTACTGTAGCAGTAGTAATCGAAGTAGTTTCTTGGCTTACTACCTCATTACTTTGCTGTACTGCCACATCATTCCGTTGATTTTTACATGCAGTTCCTCCTACTAATGCACAAAAAATCAGAAAAAGTAATTTAACTTTTTTCATACGTTTATTCCTCCTTAAAATTTTTTTTGAGTACTTTATAACAAGCAAGCATTTCGCTTGTATTTTCGTTACTTGTTTATGTTAACATATCTTGGTAATTTTTTCAAGCTATTTTTAAAAATTTTTTCACTAAAGAACAAATCGGAAAGCCTTAAGATTAGCATAATTTAAACTTTTTTCTTTGGC
>CANOYI010000180.1 GCA_947571515.1 uncultured Clostridium sp.
CTGTTGTTTTATTTTCAATGTCTTTTTCTACAATATATTCTTTTGTTACTGTGTCCTTTTGTTCAAACACTACTTTGTGTTCTGTTTCGTCTAATACTGCTCCCTCAACCGTTGCCAATTCTTTTAGATGATATTTGCCCATAGGCAAATTCGCAATTGTTAAAGTTCCATCTGCATTCAGGTCATATTTTCCTACTACTTTTCCTTTTTCATATATAGTTGATCCATCGGCAAAATCAATTATATTTTCTTCTGCAACAAGTTCAAAAGATATTTTTGTAAAGTCAATATCTTTTATCATTGTTTTGTCTATATCTTCTCTTAATGCTACTTTTTTATTTAATTTTAGTGTTCCTGTTGGTTGTTCATTTTTTGCTGTTACTGTAATCCAAGCGTCAAAATCTTTGTCATAATTTAATGTTGAATTTCTATTATCTACTCTAAATGTTAGCTCTCCGTCTAGTTGTATGAAGCCTGTCGGAATTTTCACTTCAGAAAGTTTGTAATTTCCTGCCTCAAGCTTTGTTTCTGTTTTTGCCACGCCCTCGCTGTTGGTTGTCCAAGATTTATAATATTTATCTCCTACTTTGCATTCAACTTGTTCCCATTTCTTTGTGTCTTCATTTTGTCTATATAATTCAAAAGTTGCATTTGAATAAGTTACAAATTTTCCTGTCTTTTTATCTTGTTTTTGAAGTTTTAAATATGCCTCGAAAGGATAATCATTTGCAACAAGTTCTTTTACTGGTGTTTTGCTATCTTTATCTATTGTTACATAGAATTGTTCTACTGTTTCTATCTCTGGAGATGGCGTATAGGTTTCATTTACTGTATATTCGCCATAAGCCAACAAACTAGAAGTTCCGTGTCCGTTACTTCCTGTTTTAAAAATTGAATATTCATCTTTTGCAAATTCGTTTAGATGTTTCTTTGCCTCATCAAAACTGCCATAGAAAGTAACATATTTTGAAAGTATTGCTGTGAACTCTGCTCCCTCTACTGTTTGTGCTACTGCATTATTGTTTGATGTTATTTTGATAACTTCAAAAGGTGCTTGTTCTACTTTGTTTTTTACTATTCCACTTGTTTTAATAACTCTTGTATTGCTATCTTTGTATGAAAGTGTATAATTATAAGTGTTTGTGTCCTTTGTGTAGCCATTTGGCACGATTGTTTCCTTTGAGTAAAAATTGCCCATTGGAAGACCTGTCAATTTACTTCCATTTACACTTATTTGTGCAGGTGTAGTATTATTTGTAATTCTAACACTTGCTACTCCATACTCGTTGAAAGTAAATTTTGCTATTTCATCATCTTTGGAGAAATACTTTACTGTACCTTTTTTATTATAAATATCAGAACTTGCATATAAAGTATATTCAGCTCCTTTTATGCTTGCGTCCCCGTGATGACTTGTTCCATCAACTCTATTTTGGTTTCCTGTATCAATATCAATTTTTGTAATTTCTATTTCTCCTGTTGGCTCGTCATTAACTATTGCTTGTGTTGCTGTTTGGTTAGGTTTTACTTCTACTCTGTAAGTTTCTGTGTTTAATAAGTAGCCCTCTGGACTAGACTTCTCTTTGACTAGATAACTGCCTTTTTTGATTTTCTCTAGTGTAATTTTTCCATTTGTTACTTCTACATCTCTATTGAATCCATTTGCTCCTGTAACATTGAAAACAGCTCCCTCAACTAAATCTCCATTAGTATTTAGTTTGTTTAGCTCTAAATTTCCTAAAAGATTTATTTTTAAATCTAAATTCATTGTTACTGGATCGTTGTAGTGCATTGCATAAAGTTGATTTTGAACTCCCTCTCTAAATGAAAAATATATTGTTGTATCATTATCTCTTGTTTCTTCTTTGATAATTCCCCAATTTTTCATCATTTCATCAGATATTCTATAATTTTCTCTTGTGCAATCTTCATTAACTGTAATATTCATTGTGTTTTCGCCTTTGTTGTGTGTAATTCTTATTCCCTCTGTTGTTTTATCAATACTTGTATAATCTGCTAATACTCCGTTAGTGTCTGTTAGTGTTGTTGTTTCTCCTGCCTCTAATGTAATTGTACTATTACAAAAACTAGGTTTTCTTTGCATATTATCTATTTTGCTATTTACTTCGTTTTTAAATGCTACATATCTTCCTTGTACTGCCGAATCAATAAATGTTGCATTAGACTGTCCCAAAGTTTCCCATATATATTGCTGTGTGAATACATAGGCTTCTTTTACCCATATCATATCAGAGGCTAGTATTCCTCCATCTACTGTATAATCTCCGTGTTTTGAATACCACCCAAAGTATGCTACTTTGCAAGCCCTCTTAATTGTTGCGTCAGTTGGTGTATAGTATTCTCCATTGTATGCTGTACCTGTTGTAAAATCAACGCCGTGTTCGGCACAAAATACAGTCATTCTTTCATTTGTTGCTGTATTTATCAATCTTCTAATTAAAACTCCATATTGTGTATTTTGATTATCTGTTGTTTTCATTCCAGAGGCAAATTGACCTCCTGCCCAAGTTCCTGTTCCAGAAACTGCAAAAACTGGTTGTACTACGCTAAATAATGTTAGCACTAAAAGTATAACTGCTAAAATTTTATTTATCTTTTTTGTTTTTAACATTAAAATTTCCTCCTTTAACTAAAAAAAGAACAAGCTATTTGCCTGTTCCGTCTTAAAATTTTTATTTTTTAGTGATATAAGTTTATAGTCCATTTATTGCAATATGGACAACTAAATACCTCATACCCACTAGGACAATTCTTATAATAGGTTTCATTATCTATTTCATAATTTGTCCATTTATCGCCCCATTTTTTTATTTCTGCATTATATATTGCCTCTGCCTCTGTTTTTGAATTATACCAGTTGCTATTAGAGTGAGTACATTTTGGAGCATTATTTGTGTTATTAGTATTTTTATTTTGATTTGTATTAGTTTTTGTTTCTTCCTTTTTTTCTATTGTATTACTCTTATTTACTTTTGTGTCTTTTTGTTCTTTTACTTGTGAATCTTGCTTTTGTTGTGTTACCTGTGTTTGTTTTGTTTCTTTATTTTTATTTGTATTATTACTTTTGTTTGATTTTTCTACAACAGGTGTTGTTGGCTCTTTTGGTGTTTCCTGTATTTTGTTTTCTTCATCTTTTATTATTTCTGCTTGTGCTATTGTATTTTCTACTTGCTCTACTATATTTTCTTGTGTTTCTTCTATTGTTTGATTAGTTACAATATTTTCTTGTTGTGATGAATTTGTGAAATCGACTACTTTCTCTCCTTTTTCATTTACTGCTCCATAATAACTAAAACTTGAAATCATTGCCATAAATATAATTAAAATAATTTTTTTCATACTTCATTCCTCCCTTTGCCTTTATTTTAGTAGGTTTGTGGGAGTAAAACAAAGGTGTAATTTTTGATTTTTTCGCTAATTTGTATATTTATAAATATATTCTTTTCAGTTAGTAAATAGCTAGTATTAAAAGGGGTTTGTAAGGGGGAATTTTATAAAAAATACTCCCACGATTTTTGGGCATAATCCTAGCG
>CANOYI010000181.1 GCA_947571515.1 uncultured Clostridium sp.
ATCAATAAAACTTTTAATTTTCTAAGAAAAAATTTTTTATTCGTTACCACTGGAAATAAAACAATTGAGTTGCAAAAAAATATTAGACATGCTATAATTTAAAAGTAACACAAAAGGAAAAACAAAAGAGGTGTAATAAAATGATAATATACACAATTGTATATCTATTGCTATTTGTAATATTTGCCTTAGTAGCTTATGCCATACTTCAAATTAAGATGTTTGGTATGAAAATAAAAGATTTTTGGAGTTTTATTGAAGCAAACCAAATGTTGGATAAATTATATAAATTTGCAAGACAATATGAGAATATGTCACCACAAGAACAAATCATATACTTATCAGAAGCTGAAAAAATATTCAAGGCCTTTGATAACGTACCAGATGCTTTATGGGAGGAAGAATACGATAAATATAAAATGGTATTATCGAAATATAAAGATATAAAAATGATTCGATGGGCAGAAGAAAATAAATAATTGTAGAATGAGAATTTTAGGTGGTGCATTAGGGACGCTAATTTTTGCAAATTATTTTTCAAAAATCATGTGAAAAAATAAGCGTCCCTAATGCGCATCCCTAATCGACTGTTTTTTAAATTCTAATTATCATTAAACTCAAGAACACATAAGCATAGCGAAAGGCTTGCTTCATAAATAGCCTAGATTTCAAAACATCAAAGGTTTCTGATATGGCACAATATTTATCAACAAAGGTTAATACAAAACCTTCTATGGATTTTGGGAATTTGATAGTAACAGGCCACATATGCTTACTAATGATATCTTTTTCTTTTTCATTTAAATCAAATAGTTTACAGGCATTTTCACAAGCTTTTTTACCATGGGTAAAAGCATGAAATCCTTTTCGACCTGGTTGCCTTACTCGCCAATCGTATAAAAATAAGTCATGGAGCATTGCAGCACGAGTCAGTGATTTATAATCTAAATGATACTTTTTACCAATTAAGAAACAATAATAAGCAGCAGCGTAACAATGGTCAAAACAACTAGTTTCATAGTGTTGTCTGTAATTTTTCATTTCTTGTACCGTTTGGTTATTTATTAATTCTTTTATAATCATTTGGAACTCTTCATCAATATTTGACAAATCTTTCATTAATGTTTTCATTTCTATCCCTCTTATTTTTCTATCTATTTCAAAATTAATTATAGCATATATGAGATAATTAATGCAAATTTCTACAAAATATTAAGAATTATTTAATAAGTTGTTTTGTTTTCGTAGTAGTAACTTTTCATTTCTTAAAAAATAATTAAATTTTTAAAAAATCTTGCATAATTTTAACAATAATAGTATAATAAAAAATGAAGCATAATAGAATTAAATAAACAAAAAAATAAAAAGAGAGGTAAAAAAATGGATTATTTATATATACTAAGAGAAGCGCTTGTATGGACCATAACCATATTTTGGTTATATCAAATCATGGTAAGTTTATGCTCATTAGTAAAAATAAAAGACAAACCACTAAAAGTAAACAAAGACCATAGATTTATGGCAATCATACCAGCACACAATGAAGAAGCTGTAGTAGGAAATTTAGTAGAAAGTTTAAAAAAGCAAAATTATAACAAAGAATTATATGATATTTATGTAATAGCAGACAATTGTACTGACAACACAGCGAAAATAGCGAGAGAAGCAGGGGCAATTGTATATGAAAGATTCAATAATAGTCAAAAAACAAAAGGATATGCTTTAGATTGGTTTTTACAACAAAAAATTGAAGAACATGCTTCCTATGATGCCTTTTTCGTATTCGATGCTGATAATATTGTAGATCCTGACTTTATCAAAAATATGAACAAAAAATTATGCCAAGGAGAAGATGTGGTACAAGGATACAGAGATATTAAAAATCCAACAGATAGCTGGATTACAGCAGGATATGCTATCTTCTATTGGACCATGCATAGATTTTATCATTTAGCAAGATACAATTTGGGATTGTCACCATTATTAAATGGTACGGGATTTATGGTAAGATTTGATGTTATCAAACCAGAAGGTGGATTAAAAACAGTTACCTTAACAGAAGATATTGAATTTTCCTTAAAAAGAATTATCAAAGGAAAAAGATTAGGATGGGCAACAGATGCGATTGTGTATGACGAACAACCAGTAGGATTTAAACAAAGTTGGTCACAAAGAAGTAGATGGACAGTAGGCCATATGCAATGTATCAAAGAATATACCAAACAATTGGCAGTAGCAGCACAAGAAAAGAAAACTATGATGAATTTTGATGGGTTATTATATATTGTAGGTAGTATACCAATATTTATTATCACCTTAGTATTACTAGGAACAAACTTCTTAATGTATGCAGCAAAAGGAATGACAGAATTAGAATTAATGATTAACATATTAAGATATTTGGTACCAACCTTTTTACTACCAATTGGAACAGCAATTATTGTAATGTTACTAGATAGAAGACCAATTAAACCAATGTTGAAAGGATTAGTATGTTATCCATTATTTATGGGATCTTGGTTAGTAATTAACTTTAAATGCTTATTTAAAAGAGACACAACCTGGGAAAAGATTGACCATGTTAGAAATATCAAGATTGGTAATGTAGGAGAAACAGAGGAAACAGTAGAAATATTAGAAAAAGTTTAAAAAAAATTAAAAAAAGCTTGCATTTATGGCAAAAATTGGATATAATAATGCAAGAAACATAGAATACAGCAAGAGTGGGAACAAATCCCACTCTTGATTTTTGGAATGTCCCCACTGGTTCCAGGTTTTTTTGGGGACATAAAAGAAAAATGTCCCCAAAAAAACCCGGAACCAGTGGGGAAAAATCCAGAACCAGTGGAGAGAACGAGAGGGGACGTTGAAAAAGATAAAGGAGGAAGTTTTGGCAAGTATAGAAGAGAGAGTGGAAACTCTAATAAAACCAACCATTGAAAAAATAGGATATGACTTATATGATGTAGAATATGCGAAAGAGGGTAAAAATTATTTTTTACGAGTCTTTATTGACAAGCCAGAAGGAATTGATTTGGAAGATTGCGAAAAAGTCAATAATGCGATTAATGATTTATTAGATGAAGCTGATTACATCAAAGAACAATACTTTTTAGAAGTATCTTCACCAGGTATTGAAAGAGTGCTTAGAAAGGATAAACATATCGAACAGAACATAGGAAAAGAAGTTCAGGTTAAATTATTCAAAAAAGATGAAAATGCAAAAAAAGAGTATCAAGGAACGTTGCAAGGTTTTAAGGAAGAGACAATAATAGTAGAAACGAATGTAGGAAAGATAGAAATTGAACGTAAAAATATTGCACAAATAAAGACGATTTATGATTGGTAAAAGGAAAGGTTTTGAAAAATAATTGGCATTTGGCGTCGTTAAATTTCGATTTTAATTTAATTAACGTACTACCTGTACGCCTCATAAATTAAAATCTCATTTGCCAGCTAACGCATACTGATGCTATAACAAGCAAAGCTTTAACAGCCTCAGCATAGCCAAATATCCAATTCTTTTCCAACCAGATT
>CANOYI010000182.1 GCA_947571515.1 uncultured Clostridium sp.
TATAAACTTCCTATGGAAAATAATAAATATGTAACAAGTGATGAATACCTTTCTGGAAATATAAGAGAAAAACTAAAAATGGCAGAAGCATCAGTTGGAATGCACCCAGAATTTGCAACTAATATAGAAGCATTAAAACAAGTAATGCCAAAAGATTTAACAGCCAATGAAATTGGAATAAAGTTAGGAGCAACATGGATACCAACAGAGATTATTGATAATTTTATGTATGAATTGTTAGAAACTCCAAATCATGCACAATGGAACATGAAAGTGAAATTTAGTGAGTATAATTCACAATGGTATATAACAAGCAAAAATTATGATTATTCAAATGTAAAAGCGAATAAAACCTATGGAACAAATAGAGTAAATGCCTATGAAATTATTGAAAAAACATTGAATTTAAAAGATGTAAAAATATTTGATACAGAAACAAATGCAGATGGAAACAAAGTAAGAGTATTTAATGCAAAAGAAACAGCTATTGCACAGGCAAAACAAGACCAAATCAAGCAAGCATTTGAAGATTGGATTTTTAATGATGTAGAAAGAAGAGAACGATTAGTAAGGCTATATAATGACAGATTCAATAGTATTCGTCCTCGTGAATATGACGGAAGTCATTTGAATTTTGTAGGTATGAATCCAGAGATAAAATTAAGAACACACCAACAAAATGCCATTGCCCATATTTTATATGGAAGAAATACACTGTTAGCACATGAAGTAGGAGCAGGAAAGACTTTTGAAATGGTTGCTCGGTGCTATGGAGAGTAAAAGACTTGGACTTTGTAACAAGTCTATTTTTGTTGTTCCAAATCACATCATTGAACAATTTGCAGCCGAATTTCTACAATTATATCCATCAGCAAACATTATGGTGGCGACAAAAAAAGACTTTGCAACAGCTAATAGAAAAAAGTTTTGTTCTCGTATTGCTACTGGAGATTTTGATGCAGTAATCATACGGACATTCGCAGTTTGAAAAAATCCCTATGTCAATCGAAAGACAGCAACAGCTAATTGAAAAGCAAATTGCAGATATTATAGCAGGAATAGCACAAGCTAAAAGAGATAAGGCAGAAAACTTTACTATAAAACAAATGGAAAAAACAAGACGAGGTTTAGAAAGCAAACTTGAGAAATTAAATTCACAAACAAGAAAAGATGATGTAATCAACTTTGAACAGTTAGGAATAGATAAAATATTTGTAGATGAAGCACACAATTACAAGAATTTATTTTTATATACTAAAATGAACAATGTAGGTGGAATTTCACAGACAGATGCACAAAAGAGTAGCGATTTATATATGAAATGCCGTTATATGGATGAGATAACTGATGGCAGAGGAGTTGTATTTGCAACTGGTACTCCAGTAAGTAATTCAATGGTAGAATTATATACTATGCAACGATATTTACAATATAACGATTTAAGAAAAATGGGACTTGAACACTTTGATAACTGGGCAAGTATATTTGGAGAAACAGTAACAGCAATGGAACTTTCTCCAGAACGGAACAAGTTATAGGAGTAAAACAAGATTCTCAAAATTTCATAATTTACCAGAGTTAATGAGTTTATTCAAAGAAGTTGCAGATATTCAAACTGCTGATACTTTAAATTTACCTACACCAGAAGTAGTAAGGCATGATGAAATAGTAAAACCTAGCCAAATGCAACAAGATATGGTAGCAGAATTAGGAGAAAGAGCAGAAGCTATTAGAAAAGGTAGTGTAGATCCTAGCGAAGATAATATGTTGAAGATTACCAATGAGGGAAGAAAACTTGCGTTAGACCAAAGACTTATGAATGAAATGCTAGAAGATAATGAAAACGGAAAAGTTGGAGTATGTGCAAATAATATCTATAAAATATGGGAAGAAAATAAAGAACAAAAACTAACA
This sequence comes from uncultured Clostridium sp., assembly GCA_947571515.1. Taxonomy (GTDB): domain Bacteria; phylum Bacillota; class Clostridia; order TANB77; family CAG-508; genus CAG-269. The sequence continues at coordinate 1,915 of CANOYI010000182.1, forward strand.
CAATTAGTATTTTGTGATTTATCAACACCAAAACAATTTGAAGAAAAATTTGATGATGAGGGTAACTATGTATTTACTGATGTTTATAATGATTTAAGAAGAAAGTTAGTATTAAAAGGTATTCCACGAGAAGAAATTGCCTTTATACATGAAGCAGATAATGAAACTAAAAAGAAAGAATTATTTGCTAAAGTAAGAAAAGGCGAAATTAGAGTGTTAATGGGAAGTACAAGCAAAATGGGTGCAGGTACGAATGTGCAAGATAAAATAATTGCTTTGCACCATTTAGACACACCATATAGACCTGCCGACTTAACACAGAGAAATGGTAGAGGAGTAAGACAAGGAAATCAAAATAAGCAAGTTCATATATATACCTATGTAACAGAAAAAACATTTGATGCTTACTTGTTCCAAATGCTAGAGAGAAAGCAAGGCTTTATTTCACAAATTATGACTTCAAAGACTCCAGATAGAACAGCAGATGATATAGATGAAACGGCATTGAGCTATGGAGAAATTAAGGCTTTAGCAACAGGAAATAAATATATACTAGAAAAGACACAGTTAGATTCAGAAGTTGCAAAATTAAAAATAGTAAAACAAAGTTATCAAAGTCAGATTTATGATTTAGAAGATAAAATTGCAAGATCATATCCAAATCAAATAAAAGAGATACAAGAAAAGGTCGATGCACTAGAAGCTGATGTCAAGCAGCTAGAAGATAACACAATACCAAATGAAGATGGCTTTTCTAAAATGACACTTAAAGGAATTGAATATACTGATAAAGAGCAAGCAGGAAAAGCAATACTAGAAGTTTGCAAAGCAAAATCAAATCCAGATATTGAAGATATAGGAGAATATAGGGGATTTAGATTAGAACTTGGTTTTAATTCAGTAGAAAAGAAATTTACTATGACTATGAGAAATAAATATAGTTATAGTATTTTTTTAGGTAGTGATACTTTTGGTAATATTACAAGAATAAATAATGCACTAGAAGCAATAAAAGATAAGATTCCAGATGCAAAGTTGAGAATAGAAGATATTGAAAAGCAACTTGAAACAGCAAAAATAGAAGTTCAAAAACCATTTCCAAAAGAAGAAGAATTAAAAGAAAAAATGAAAAAACTTGAAGAATTAAATATTTTATTAAAGCTAGATGAAAAAGAAAAACAAGTATTAGATACATCAAATGATGAAATAGAAGATAATGAAAAAGATAAAAACAAAGACCATGAAAGATAATCTATATGCAAAGAAGATATTAAAAAATTAGTATCTTCTTGTATCTTTTTATAAAAAGATATGGTATAATCATCTCGACAGATAGTAATTTAGTGAGGTAAAGTAATGAAAGAGAAATGCTTATGTTGTGAATATAAAACATTACCCAAAAAAGTTAGTGAATGTGTAGGATTTATATGCCCTGTATGTTTTTGGGAAAATGATGTTTTTATGAATAATATGTATGACTTAAAAGAAAAAAGTGATTGTAATAGAAGTATGACATTAGAACAAGCAAGAAAAAACTATAAAAAATATGGTGCTTGTGATGAAGAATTTATAAATAATGTCAGAAAGCCAAATAAAGATGAAATGTAATGCACAAATTACAA
>CANOYI010000183.1 GCA_947571515.1 uncultured Clostridium sp.
TAAAGAAAAAAGATGGAACATTTGGAACAGCAGACTGGGGAACAAAAGAAGAAATTAATGAGTATTTAGGAATAGGAAAAAGAAACGGAATTATAATAGGTCAAACAGAAGAAAATGAATTAATAACATTGCCACTAGATACCTATTTAAACAAGAATATAGCAGTATTTCGGTTCAAGTGGAAGTAAAAAATCAAGAGGATTTGCTATACCGAATGCAATTGAATTAGCACAAGAAGAATTACAAAAATCTATTAATAGAGATATGAGTTTAGTCATCACAGATCCAAAAGGAGAACAATATAGAAAATTAGGAAAATATTTAGAAGAGGAAAAAGGTTATGATGTTGAAGTATTTAATCTTGTAAATCCTACTTATTCAAATGGCTCAAGATTTATAGGATTTGTTGAAGATGAAACAGATGCACAAATATTTAGTCAAATTGTAATAGAAGGAACACAGATTGAAAGAAAATCTGGAGGAGATGAGTTTTGGAATCGTGGAGAACAAAACTTATTAAAAGCATTATTGCTATATGTAATTCACTATGTTGAAAAAGAAGAAAATAAAAATCTAGGATTTATTTATGATTGTCTAGCAAGTGGAAATATAAAAGAAATTGATAATCTGTTTTTCGATACAGAAGGTCCAACTAGATTATCTTATAACATATATGCACAAGCTACAGATATAGTAAAACAAAGTATCGTAACAGGACTTGCGACTAGATTACAGATTTTTCAAACAGATAGAATAAGAAATATAACCAATAAAGATGAAATTAATTTTGAAATGATAGGAAAAAGAAAAACTTGTGTATTTGTAATAACAAGTGATACAAACTCGACATTTGACTTTTTAAATACACTATTCTTTTCATTTTTATTTATCAAATTAATCAAACTAGCAGATAGTATGCCAGATGGTAGGCTACCAGTAGAAACAACATTAATTTTAGATGAGTTCACCAACATAGGAAAGATATTAGACCTACAAAAGAAGATAAGCACAACTAGAAGTCGTTTACTAAATTTGTGCCTAATATTTCAAAATATTGCACAATTAAAAAATAGATATGACAATGATGTATGGCAAGAAATATTACGGTAATTGTGATACAAAAATATGTATGCGGATGTCGGAGATATTCTAACAGCTGAATATATTACAGAATATCTAGGAGTGGCAACAGTAGAAACAAATGCAATAAGAAAAGAAGCTCGGATTTGATGGTAATTTTACTTATGGAATGGCAAATGTAGCAACAAATAAAAGAAATTTAATGAATCCAGATGAATTGCTAAAGATGGATAATAACAAAGAGATTGTAATGGTAAGAGGGAAAAAGCCATTTATATGTAATAAATTTGATTATTCACAACATTCTGAAGCTAGTAAATTAAAAGACATCACACTTGAAGAACAAAAGAAAAAATTTAAAGATAACATAGAACAAGAAACTATGAAAACACAGAAAGAAAAGAAAGAAGAACTATCATTTAAGAATTTTTAAAAATTAGGAAAGAGGTGAAGATTATGACAGATGAATTACAAGAAAAAATAACTTGGCAAAACATTAATTCATCTAAGACAAAAGGGAAAATTTTAACAGGAGATATTATTGCAATAGAAACAGAAAAAATGAAAGATACGAATATTGTTTGTGCAATAGTAGATTTTAAAGGTATAAAGGTATTAATACCAGCTACAGAAATTATAAAAGATGGAAAAAATGATAAAAAACTATTAAGAAATATGATGGGAGCAGAAATCAAATTTATAATTATAGAAGCGGACAAAATAAGCAATAAAGCTATAGGTTCAAGAATAAAAGCAATGGAAAGAATAAGAGACATCAACCTAAAAAAGATAGAAGTCGGAGACAAAATTTATAGTAAAGTAATTGGTATTTGGAAAAAATACATAAGAATAGAATGTTTAGGAATGGATTTCATAATAAAAGCACAAGACTTGCAATATGGATATGTTGAAGATGTTTCTAAATTATATAAAATAAATGAACAGATAAAAGTAGTAGTAAAAGAAATTGATGAAGAAAAGAAAAACATAAAAATATCAATAAAAGAATTATTAGAAGATCCATTTAAAAACATTAGAAAAGATTTTACAGAAAAAGGAGAATATTTAGCAACAATAACAGGTTATACAGACAATCGGAATCTTTGCTAATATTATGCAAGGAGTAGATTCGGTTTGTACTCTTCCAACTTGGTTAGATAGGCCACCACTTCCAGGAGATAAAGTAATTATCAAAATTTATAAAATAGTACCAGAAAAAAGAAAAATCTATAGTTCTCTGGTAAAAGTAATAGGAAGTGATGCAAATGAATGAAAAGCAAAATAAAATAGCAAAACTATTATGGGATTTTCAATCTTTACGAGAAGAACATATTTTAAAAGTATGTGGATGTAGCATAAATGACATAGATGTTTTAGTAGCAAATAAAGTATTAGTTAGAGATAAAAAAACAAATATCATAAGATATAGAACAAAAGAAATAAATAATAGAAATGTTGCAGCATTTGATGTTGTTATGGATTATTTGGAAAGAAACCCAGAAATCAAAAAAGGAAAACATCCAGTAAATGTAACATTAAAAACAAGATATGTTAGTTATGATATTATAGCAATTAAAGAACAAGAAGTAGATAATCTGTACCAAAATATAGACACTATTTCAAAAGCTGATAAGTTAATAATTATCATTGAAACTAAAAACTATATGAAAAGAAAAATCAATACAAAAAGACCATGTTATATATGCACATTTTCACCTATAGAAATTATGGAAAAAATAAACTAATAGTAGTAGCACGAAGTCAGGTTATATATAATCTGGCTTTATTTTTTTGACATTTTGTGTTAATATATACAAAGAAAGAGGGAAGATATAAATGACAATGCAAGAATTTGTAGATTATTTAGATAAAAAAATAGAACAAAATGAAAATTTTATTAGAATCACATTTTATGAAATAAGAGTAAAATATGGCTTAACTGAAAGTGAAACAAATACACTTTTAGAATTGGCTAAAAACAAATTTGAAAATATGGGATATAATGTATATTTTACAGATGCAAAATATACATACCAAGATGCAAGAATGACAGTACAGCCAAACGAATTAATGGTCGCTATAAAATAAAAGCAGAAAATTTTATTGCAAAAAAGAATTTCTGTGCTATAATTTTAATGAAAAAATAAAAGGAGATAAAATACAAAATGAATCTATTAAATAAATGCACTACAAATGAAATAAAATTATTAGAAAACATTGGAATTAATATTGAAGATAAAGAATATACAAATGAAGAATTAAGAAGATATGAAAATCAAATAGAAGATTTTATAATGAGCCATAGCACCCAAAACGGAGATATTAGTAAATTAAGTAATCAATTTAGTAATATTTTAAATACTTTAGTAAAAGGAAAATAATATAATGAATAAGCAAGAAATTATAAAATATTGTGCTACATTACCTAGTACATTTGAAGATTATC
>CANOYI010000184.1 GCA_947571515.1 uncultured Clostridium sp.
TGGTTAATGGTGAAGAAAAAACTTTATCTGGATTGAAATTCAGTAAATTAGATGAAGATACAAAAGATGCTATACTTAATTCAGAGTTACAGATATATGAACTGACTGATTGTACAGAAAAGGATGTACGTGAAATGTTCCGTCGCCAGAATGCAGGCAAACCCCTCAATGGCAAGCAACTTCGCGTCATTCATGAATCTGATGAATTTAGTGAGATTGTTTACTCTCTCGCTACTCACCCATTTATGGACAAGCTCATGACCAAGGCGCAGCGTAAAAACGGCACTGACAGGGATTTGATTATCCAGACATTAATGCTGATTGAAACTAATCAGGAACATGATTATACTTCATTTAGGACAAATGATATGGACGTTTTTGTTTCTGATCACTCTGATTCTATTTCACAAGATAAAGTTGCTATGCTAGAAACAGCTATGGATAAGTTTAATGAGTCATTTGAAACGATAAAAGTACCTGTGACTTCTGTTGCATTTATTCTTTATAGCGGATTTAGGATTACGAAAGATAAAAAATCATTTTCAAAGCTTGTTGATTTGATTAATGATTTCTTGATGGGATATGATTCAAATGAAGAATATAAGCAGTATGTACAGTCTGGTACTAGCTCGAGTGAGAATGTTCGTGGTAGGCTTGACTGGTGGAGGAATAAGATTAAAATTTTATAGGACAATATTGTGATGGTTCTGGCACTGTCTCTGCTGAAATGGTAAAAGGAAGAATTGCAGTATTTTTAGAGATATCATATGAATTTATATAATAAAAATCCATCTCGTTTTTATCATTGTGCCCATTAATACTATTTATTTGTAGTACCACTTGACGCATTTTATATAATATCATGCTTTTTCTCCGTTGTCAACACCTTTTTTACAAAACTATAGACAAATTATATAAACTGTGTTATTATTTAAATAGGAAGAAAATGCACCTTGACAATTATATAAAAATGTGATAGTATACTATGGATTTTTTTCACAGCGTATAGTATCTTTTTACCTGTCGAATTAATTTATTGCATAACAATAGTTGATTAATTCTGGTGAAAGGAGAGAAATATATGATTATAACAGAAGAGAAAACAACGAATGAAAAAAACATTTCTATAAATGAATATCGCAATCTATTACAAAAAGAAATGATCAGATTAGGTGCTACTGAACATGAACTCGAATTGATAAAAGATGCAACTATTCGGAATGCAATAAAAAGAAATAGGAAACCGGAGGATGTGGCATGGGCGATTTTACAATAAAAGATAAATTTGAAAAAATACAGAAGATATTTGAACAAAATGGTTTCAAGTTTATTCCGTTAAAGGCTGCAACACCTGACGAATTTCACACCGCAATTGGTGAAGCAAAAAAGACAAATACGTTTGGTGCTTATGTGGAACAACATACTATTAAAGAATATGCTGAAATGAGATTCCTCTTTTTAACATTAGACAATAAAGCTGGTGTCGCAATTACCACTGATAATAATATTGTATCAGTTTTTAATGGCGGTGAGCAACGAGGGGTATTAAAAACTCTATTGCCTGTAGCGTTAGAATTTGGCGGAGAGAAATTAGATAATTATAATTCTGACAAATTATCCAGCCTATATGAATTATATGGATTTGATCCTATTTCTAATGTAGAATTTGATAAGACTTTTGCTCCCGATGATTGGAACTATGAGCGTGATGGAATGCCTGATATTGTTTTTTGGTTACATAATGGTGATTCTGTGAACAATGTATTATTGAATTTTGGTGGCTATGATGTCAATTGGGATAATGTAAAGAAATTTACTACATATGAAGATGCAGAGACATACAGAAATTCTAAAATAAATCACAGTATTCAAAAAGAGCAAGAGAATTAATCTCCTGCTCTTTTTGTATTATTTATTAAAATTTTATAATATGTGTAGAATTATGTAAAAAAATGGTATATAATAACAGTATTATAAAATTATAATGGATAAGGTACTAAAGAAAATGGTCACTTTACACAAGCCACGTACACCAATTCAAATAATAGTAAAGAAGCTTATAACATATTTTGTATTTACAATTTTTATAGCTTGGTCTCCTATGATTGTTCATTATTTCGTAAGTTATTATTTTGGTTTAAATTTTCGAACTTTTGATTCATATACATCCGATATTTGTTTTATGACTATTATATTAGCATCAACTAATATAAAGGATTTGGTAGAAAGTAATATCTCATATCAAAGTCTAATATTTTTTACACATATAATATTAAATATAATAAATATTGCGTTATCGCTTTTATTTATAGGAATTTCTTCTTATATTAGTATTTCAGGTATTATATTTACTGGTTCTATTGAAAAACAATTTAATTTTGTTAGGAATATGTATATTCTAGCTGTTTTTTTAGGAAGCTGGGTTCAGATTGGAGGTGTATTGAATGGAAAAAATAATTAATTCTTTAGGATTTTTGTTTATTTTAACAGAATTTGTTATATTAATTTTATCATATTGCTATTCCATAAAACAGTACAAACATGTAATGATTTCATATAAAAAGAAACAAAATACAAGACCCAAAATTTATGTATCAAGAAGTGATGATAACAATTATAGCAGAACAGTAATTAAATCAAATATGACTGAAAGATTCAATACACAAGACATAGAAAATAAATTATTTATTCCCATACTGTGTTTTTATGTAAATGGTAGAAAAACCAAATTAATAAAATTAAATGGAAATAGGGAAAACATTTTCATCGGCAGAAGTAAAAGTGATGATATTATAATTGATGAAACAACTGTTTCTCGTGCTCAATGTTGTATTACAAGAGATAATGGAAAGTTTTTTATCTCAGTTGATACCAATAAAAATCCAGTTTATTTAAATGATAAGCTTCTTAAAACGAAAGCAATACTTCAAAATAAGGACACAGTTTCTATGGCAAATGGAAAAATATATTATATATTTTATAGTTCTGAAAAAGAAATGTCAAAATTACCGAAAAAAGACACCAACTAAGGTGTCTTTTTACATTACTCTTCCACTGATATAGGAAGGACATGATATTCAAAAAACTAAAAATTAGATTTACATTTATTACAATGCCACTCTTTACCTACTTTATTACTTCCCAATCCGAATAATCCTGTTGATACTACCCTACCCATTGCTGAAATCTTAGATGTATCTGTTGACTGGCAATAAGGGCATCTAATAACAGGAATATAATACGGGCTGTTTGGATCTTGTGTCGGATCATATTTTGGAGCATTTTTTCTTTGCTCGGCTAATTCGGTATCGCGATTATAATTGGCTATAAAAGTCTATTCACATTTACACATTTCACAAATTGCGTCAAATTTCTTCGATGTTTCAAACCAATAATATTTTTTGCATTTAGGACACTTGTATTGATTTTCATTTATAATCATTGATTTTTACTCCTATTTTTATTTTTAATTATACTTCTCCACAAAGTATAAATCAAGTACTTCTCCAC
>CANOYI010000185.1 GCA_947571515.1 uncultured Clostridium sp.
TACTACGAAAAGTGCCTTGTGCGTTATTTTTTTGTAAAAAGTTGTAAAGTGGTGTGTAAAAAATATAAGGGTAAAAAAATTGAATTTGTTTGTGTGCCGGGTAATCATGATATAGATTTTTCGAAATTTGAGATTACATTTGATATGATAAAAGAGGCATATAAAATGGGTAAAATAGAAGATGTTGTAAATACATACATATCCAATATGGGTGGTTTTTTCGGGTTTGCAAGGTATAGAAAGTGTTTTATAGAAGACGCGATTGTTTCGAAAAAAGTAATGAAATATGAAAATAAAAGGATAGCATTTGTGCTGTTAAATACGGCACCTTTATCTTTATTAGGTGGAAACTCGGAAGATATGGGGAGTCATTATCTTTCGGACAATCATATTAAAAAATTAGATCAGGCAGCAGAAGCAGACATAAATGTATTAGTAATGCATCATAGTATTGAATGGTTTAGCAGTTTATGTAAGGATAAGTTGAAAAAAATTATTTCGAGAAGGTATTCTTTGGTTATAACAGGACATGAACATTTACCTATCGGGGAAAGTAGGAATTTTAATAGAAATGGAGATGTTCAATATGTTCAAGGCAATGCTTTGTATGGATATGCTACAGAAGGAAATGGATTTTGCGTAATTAATATAGATATGGAACAAGATAGAGTAGTTGGGCATTCTATTATATGGAAAAATGATATCTATGTACCGAAAAAAATACTGGATGGTGTAACTAAAAGAAGTTATGGAACTAATCTGATTATAAAGAATATGTTTCTTGAAGAAATTAGTTTAGATAATGACAAAAAGAAAATAGATGATTATTATGTGTTCCCTAGTTTTTCATATAACGTTTACAAAGAAAATGAGGAAGTTGAGAAGCATGATGTTGAAATAGAAAGTGAATTAGACGAACTTATAACAAAGCACAATAAAATTATTATAACTGGTGAGCAAAAGGCTGGAAAAACTGTTTTAGCAAGAAAGTTATTTCGTATTTTTTTAGAGAAGGGTAAAACACCCTTATTAATTTCAGCGAGTGAAATAAATAAAAAAAGAATTGAGAAAACAATAGAATATACTTTTGCAGAGCAATATGAAAGTGATGATAATGGATTTGCTAAGTTTGAACAAATTAATAAGTCTGATAAAATAGCTTTATTGGATGAGGCGAATTTGTTACAGATTAAAACATTAAAAATATTGTTAGAATTTTTAGAACTTAATTTTGGAAAAGTTATCGTCTTTACTGAAGAAAAATTGGATTTGGATATAAAAAAACAAGTTGTAAATATAATGGTTAATTCTGATACTTTGAATTTAACAATGAAGCCTTTTTTATATGTTAAAAGAAAAAGGCTGATAAGTAATGTACTGGAAGCTAATAACAGCCATAACCGCGATATAGAGAGTGAAACAAAGAGAATTAATGAACTTATTAATTCTCAAGTGAAATTTTTTCAACTGAATCCGGAATTTATTATTAATTTTGTAAATCAATATGAAAAAGACTTTCGATTTCGGTTTTCAACAGGGATGAATGTTTTTAATGTGGTCTACGAAAGTTCTATTCGAAATAGAATAATTGATAATTCAGAAAACATTGATGTTACATTAGTAATAAATGTTTTAAGAGAACTTGCCTTTTATATGCATTTTGAGAAAAAAAGCGCTGTTAGTATAGATGAGATAACGAGCGTAATAGAACAATATCAAAAAGCATACCGTCAGAAAGTAAATATTCGTATGTTTCTTAATACAGCTATAAATGCGAAAATTTTAGTAGACATGGGGAACGAAATACGTTTCAGAGATCATACATTACTAGCATATTTTGTAGCGCAAGCATTAAATCAAAAGCATCATCAAGAGGAGAATATACAAGATAATTTGGATTACCTTTTAAAAAACCTTTGTTTTAGTATTAATAGTGATATTGTTTTATTTTTGGCATTAATAACCAATAACCCAAAGTTTGTTAATGTTATTATAGAAGGAGCAAAAGAGCATTTTGCTCAACAAGAAGAATTATCTTTTGATGCTGAAAATGTAAAGTTTTTACTTGATGCTTCGGTTCCCGTAAAGAATAGTTTGCCAAGTGAAGAAGAGAGAAGAAAAAGAGATGAAATGTTGGCTAAACAAGAAGAAGAGGTTTACTTCTCTGACTTGATTGAATTAGTAAATGAATATGATTACTCGGAAGAAGATTTATTGAAAATTGAAAACCAGGTAATGATATCTTTTAAATATTTGGAAATATTATCAAAAACATTACCTGCTTTTTGCCAAAATATGAAAGTTGAACAGCAGGATATATTAGTTTCATTGATATACAAGTGTCCAAATCAATTCTTGTTTAAAATATTAAATGATATTAATGAAGATTTTGAATCATTTTGCACGGATATATATCAAGATATTTCTGCTTTAAGACAAGAAAAGCAAATAGTGGATACCAACATTGATAGTGTAAAGCATATGATCAAGCAGATATCAGCTGTTCTAGTGATGGCATTATATCAAGTAGTTGCATTTACTTGCACTTCCGAACAGACGATTGCTGCTTTAAATGATTTTGATTTTAACAAGAATTCTAACTATAAATTGCAGAATTTGATGATGATTTCACGAATTATTGATGTTGGTTACTTTTCTAAGCGGGCACAAGAATTAAATCAGGAATTAGATAATAAGATTGAAAAGTCTATAATTAAGTATACTGTACGAGAGTATTTGCTGCGAAACAATGTCGAAGTATATGGTGATGCACAATCATTAATTGATTGTTTTTTTAGCGGACAAGCTACTAAAAAGTTAAAAATGGAAATGGCTAAAAATAGGATTACAGAAAAAGACCGCACTTAGGGCTTTTTACCATTACAGATTAAGCCCAACTATAATGGTGTTTTGTATAAATGCGGTCGTTATAGCATATGTATATTTGGGAGAAATATACATCTATTTGTGTAAACAGGTGTTATTGGGTTGTAAAATAATAGATGTATTCAATAAAAAAATGGGAGTAAAGATATGGTCTGTCTCCTTGTAATGCAAATTTTGTTTAAAATGAGCGCAGTTTGAGCGGAATTCATAAATGTGTCGTGGCTACAAATTGGCTACAAAAATTCTGAAAATACAGAGAAAATCAATATTTTCAAAAGATATGATGACAGAAAACCTCGAAAACACGCCATCTGTCAAACAGGGTTTCCCCAACCTAATCCGTGAGGGTGGCAGAACTGTTGGTTCAGGTCGTGTGGCTACTATCATTGAGTAAATAGAATTCTTGCGAATTCATTAGTAAAAAGCTAGATTTTATGGGGCTTTCCGAGAAATCGGGAAGCCCTTTTTGAAACTTTGCAACAGTGAAAATGTGTAAAACGGTGCCTAAACGGTGCCATAAAAAAGAACTTCGATGAAAATGGTGCCAAGTTTCATCGGAGTTTGTCTTTTTACCAACCTTTTATTTGCTTTACCTGTTCTGCCCGCTCTTTGTCTTTGTG
>CANOYI010000186.1 GCA_947571515.1 uncultured Clostridium sp.
TATTACCAGTACAGTCAGAAGTGAAATAACTCCTATTTTAAATTTCTTCATATTTTCCCCCTGCATTAAAGCTTAATTTTTAACAAATTGAATAGTATGATTGTTTAATTTAACTACGTAATCACAGGCATTCCATACTTTCGGATCATGGGTTGCTATTAAAATTATTGCCTGTTTACTAAAATCTGCCAATAAATGTTTTAAAATAAGTGAAGCATTATCTGGATCTAAGGATCCTGTTGGCTCATCTGCAAAAATTATTTGAGGTTGTTTCAAGATTATGCGCGCCAAGGCTATTCTCTGCTGCTCTCGTCCACTTAAAGTATAAACTTTTCGTTCTAAATCTAAATATTTCAAATCTAATTGCTCAAGAACCTCATGCATTAATTTTATTTTTTGGGATTCCGGTATCTTTTTATGCTTTATCCCAACCGATAAGTTACTCTTAACAGAATCATTATCAATTAATCCAAAATTTTGAAAAATATATCCTAATATATCTCTTCGTAATTTGTCTATATTTTTTTCATTTACTTCTTTTCCAGAGATACAGATCCTCCCAGAGTCGGGTTGTTCTAGTCCCCCAAGAATATTTAAAAAAGTAGTTTTTCCTGCACCACTCCGACCAATAATTGCATAGCTCTTTCCTTTTTCAAATTCACATGAAGTCTCGTTTAAAATAATTCTATCTTTAAACTTTTTACTAATCTGAATAGCCGATAACATACTGATCCTCCTTAATTTCCTTTATTTAACGTCAAAAGTAGTTTCTTTTCAGATCGATTTGAAAGAAAGAAAATAATTAAACCCTCTGCAATTAAATAGATAATTAAGTACCAAAGAGAACTAAAGGATGCTTTTTGGACTATGAACACACATAAAAATAAAATTGTATCTATACTTAAATTAAATAAAACAAATCTAGAGACCAAATTTATATTTGATTGACCAAATAATTTATTAATTGTTAATTTCGAGCGATTTTTTTGTATAAAGGATAAACTGATAAATGCAATAACTAAAATTAATTGAATTAAAGAAATTATAACTATTAAGGATAAAATTGTAATACGCTGGACTAACTCAATTCTAAAGTTAGCCAATCTTGTTTTAGCATCTGTAATTCCACCAATATACTTAGAAAGTCCAGTTTTATTTAAAGTTCGCTGCAACTTGTCTAAATCAAAAAACTGAATCATCCCTTGAGTTGCTGCAGAATAGTAGAAATTATCCGATAAGGCATTCAAATCATTTATTACTACAATAATTGGATCTCTTGAAATTGAATCAGCAATTTCTTTTCCAATTGTATAATTAAAAATAGATTGATTGTTCGCATAAGTAACTATCTTTAAACTTCCCTTCATCTTTTTTGTACCTGATAAAGTTTCCTGGAAATTTATAAATTCATTAAATTTTTTGATAAAACTCTGTCTCTGATTTTCTCTATTTATAGGAAATAAGATTGTAAAATTTTTATTTTTAATATCTTTAAAACTGATTTTTTTATTATTAGTACTCCTGATTTCATTGTATTTAAAGTAGTTTTTATTAACAAAAAGTACATTTCCATTTTCTGGAGTATCATCTTGTAAATTAGGATGAAATTCTTGTGAATTTCTTGAAACAATATTATTCGGCATTAAATCCATTGTTTCTCTAGTTAAACTCCCTAATTTATCTGTTTCGGTTACATTTTTATCATCTACATTAGTAAATTGAAGAATATAACCACTATTGTGCTTAATCCATTCATGCATTATAGTCTGGTCATTTCTAAAAGTCTCAACCGTATGGTGTAAGCTTAAGACGTTGATAGTAGTTAAAATTATCAAAGATATTTTAAAGATATATCCTGTAGCAACGAAAGGTCTAGTATAAGTTTGTCCCTTTAAAGCTGGATAAAGATTAATATATGCTAACACAGTATAGGAAATAAGATCCAAAACGATGAAAAACGCAAATATAAATATCAACACTAAGAAACTATATTTGAGCCAAAATATAATCCCATCTTTATTCATCACTAAAAGCGTATAACCGATACTCAGTCCTAAAAATATGCCGATTAAAGTACTAAATGATACAAGCATTCGTTTTAGATCGTTAACTATTATCTGTAGATACGACCATCCATTTAACCTTAAAACTGCATATTTTTTAAATGAATAAATTTTTTCAATCAACATAATGATAAGTAAAATAGCTAAAAGACTTATAAATATAGGTAAATAGCTAATTACGTTACTTTCATTTTTTAAAAGGCTGAGTAAAGAAATATGATAAATTGTAAAACTCAAGCCTAAGCTTGATAATTTTTTACTCAATTCTTTAAGTGATTGAGAATCAGCGTTGGTATAGTAACGTCCTTTAACTTCTTCTAAATTAAGTTTCTGGTCGTCTATTTTTGAAATATCTGAATTTTTGAAATAGGTAATATTTTGATTTAATTTATCATTAAAATTATAAAATGACTTTGATGTATTCCCAGTTACGGTATTTAACCTTACTAAACTAATTTGATAGTTATTTTGAGTAGCACTTTTCTTTAATTCATCAAATACTCTTTTTTTAGAATACTTTCCATTTTGATTGGTTACTTCAATAACAGTAGGACTTCCAGGAACATTTCCCTTATCGAACTGCTGAGTAAGCATACCAAGTAAAATCAAACTAAGAGCAGTTATAATTCCAAAGATTCCTAATTTAACAATCCTAAACATTTTCTCATATACAAAAATAATAGCGCATCTAATGCGTTATTATTTTTCCCTTTATAAATTATCTCACATTGTAATATGATTGGTTTCCCATCCATGCCCTCGTAGCAGAAGCTCTTGCAGTTACTCCTGGTCGTGTCCATCCACTAGAAGTCGAGTAGTTTCCCTTCACGGAAGCACTGTGAGTTCTACCATTATGTGAATAATATGACCAGACATAGGTATTACCTACTCCATAATTCCAAGTTCCTCCTTGAGCATAAACTGTTGCTGCCAAGGCTGGCGTGATAGTTAATGCTAACGCTGCTCCAGTCGTTGCAAGAGCAGTTATAATTCTACCTTTCTTTTTCATGGTAATTCCCTTCCTTTCTTAAAAGTTACTTTTTTAAAATAGTGAACAGAAGCACAAAGATTTCGAAAATCATCTTTATTCCTCCTCTATTTCTTATCTTATCTAAGATAATATATATAAATACTCAAGTTCACAATTAAATTTCGATATTTCGAATTATTTTTATATCAGCTTTCATTCTATAATCGATTTGCAAGCTTCGTTAGACCGGCATGTCTCAACACATCTTTTAATTGCTGCATAGATTTTTTATTTTCATTTTTCATATCTTCAAAATATTGGGTAATAAGAATCTTTAATCCAAACCTATCATCAAAAGGCAATGTACGAATAAGGGCCATTGCTTCTAACACATATTTATCAATTTTTCTAATACAAAGCGCCGTGTATAAATAATTAACACA
>CANOYI010000187.1 GCA_947571515.1 uncultured Clostridium sp.
GTAAAACCCCCTAAGTTAGATTCCTTTGTCCAACTTAGGGGGTTCACTTCAGCTATCATCTCGATGGCAGGGCTTTTTAATATTTGGTACACTAACTTTTTATCTATATTTTGGTGGAGCTGAAGTTGACATCTACAAAGTTTAGTGTTAAAATACATTCAAAAATATATTTGAATGAGGTGTTTTATGATTCAAAATGTTGTTGCTTCAATAATCCTGTATTCTGGGACAGCCGTAGACTTACTTATTATCCTAATGTTATTTTTTGCCAAAAGAAAAAGCAGAAAAGACATCATTAACATATATTTAGGACAATTTCTAGGCTCTGTTAGTCTAATATTGCTAAGTTTGCTTTTTGCATTTGTCTTAGATTATATTCCTAGTAAAGAGATTTTAGGTTTGCTCGGTTTGATTCCAATTTTCCTAGGCCTCAAAGTTTTGCTTTTAGGAGATTCTGATGGAGAAGCTATTGCCAAAGAAGGTTTGAGCAAAGATAATAAAAACCTGATTTTTCTAGTCGCTATGATTACTTTTGCAAGTTGTGGTGCTGACAATATTGGTGTCTTTGTCCCATATTTTACTACCTTAAATTTAGCGAATTTGATAGTGGCTTTACTTACCTTTCTAGTCATGATTTATCTCTTGGTTTTTTCTGCCCAAAAATTGGCACAAGTCCCTTCTGTTGGAGAAACTTTGGAAAAATATAGCAGATGGTTTATTGCCGTTGTCTATTTAGGATTGGGGATGTATATCCTGATTGAAAACAACAGCTTTGACATGCTATGGGCTGTGTTAGGCTAGGAGAAAAAATTATGAAAAAAGATAGTATCTGTCAAGTGGATGTTATAAATCAACAAAATGTTACAACCGCAACGAACTACCTTGAAAAGGAAAAAGTCCAAAAATCACTTCGTATTTTATCAAAATTTACCGATAATAAACAGATAAATATCATCTTTTATCTCCTTGCTGTTGAAGAACTCTGTGTCTGCGATATAGCCTGTTTATTAAATCTCAGTATGGCATCTGCCTCCCACCATCTTCGTAAACTAGCCAATCAAAACATCTTGGACACTAGAAGAGAGGGGAAAATTATATATTATTTTATAAAAGATGAGGAAATCAGAGATTTTTTTAATCAACTAGGATAACAACTATTTTTACTACTTTCTACTTTTCCATGATTATAGGGGGATTATATATGAAATTTTTTGAAGAAAATTATTCACAAGAAATACCTACTCGTATCAAATATTTAAGAAGAAAGTATAATTTAAAGCAAAGTGACCTAGGTAATGCAGGTCAAGTTAGCCAAGTTGAAAAGGGAAAGCGACAAGTTACCGCTTCAATATTGCTTTATTTGAATACTCAAACCGACTCGGACTATAAAGAAATTATTTTTGGAGATATTGCCAAGTTTGTTGAAAATATGTTTTACCACTGCTTCAGCTCTATTTTATTTAGAGATTTGGAAACTGTAGATAAAAGAATGTATTCTTTTCGGACGATGATTTAATTTCAATACAATCCAGCTGTCTTAGACTTTCCAAGACATTCGCAAATTTCAATATTCAAAGAAAAAATTTTTTGGCTTCTGATGAAACTGAAATGGATACTTTTCACAAGAAAGATGACATTGACATTACTGTTGGTGAAAAAAGTTATAACCTCGCTAGAAGTTTTAGAACCAGCACTATCAATGAATTAACTGTCATTGATTTTGAAGAAATGTTTGATATTCTTTGGTTGATGTTAGGGGATAATTTAATTAAATCATTTGAAGTTAATGTCTGTGGCATCCTATTTGAATTAGACGGAAATGGCATACCCTCAACATTTAGGCAAGAAAACATTGATCCACTTATCAATAAATGGTGGTATGATAATGTTTCGACAGAAATTATCCCTAACCTAATAAAAAACTCAAAGAAAATCCACTATTTAATATCGGATTCCTGGTTGATGATATTCTAGAACGAATGTATAAAGAAAATATCCCAAAATCTTACCTTACGTCCGTTCCGTTAGTTATTTCCAAAAAAGCAAGGTCAACTTTTTCGTTGAATGTGACTGGAAGTCAAAAAATAGATGAATTAAAAACTTTACAGATAAATAATGACTTTATGAAGTTAGTAAGTCAAGGTAAAGATATCACAGACTTGTACCAAAAATATTCTGAAGAAGAGCTAACAAATTTAGGTATTCGAATTCATAAATCCAGTGATATAGAAAGGATTGAGGAAAGAACTTTTGATGAAATAATCAGTTGGGTCTCTAATCCTTATGCAACAAGACCAATTCAGGAAAGATCTGCTATTCAAATAGAGCCAACAAGATTTTCACTAGAGGATAAGAAAAGAATAGAAGAAACTGCATCTCAGGGAATAAATGACATCGAACTTATTGATTTAGTTGACCTCTATGATATTAATTTAGACAATACAAGTGTCTCTCGCCATATTGAAGGTTTATTAACGAACAATACACAAGTAACACACTATTTCCAAGAGAAATTAAACGAAGAACTACTTGAAATGGCTTACTCTCTGGATAAGGTTCAGCAAGCCTTTATTAAATTATTAAATGAGGAAGAGATAAGAAAATTTGCACTCTAATGACTAGGCATTAATGCTTAGTCTTTTTTTTTACACCCATTTTTACAAATTTGGATTTCGTAGAAAAACGGAGAGTAAAAAATTTTGATAGTTTTTGCACTATACTGAACATATCAAGAAAACATCTTGACAACTAAAATTTAATTACAGTCCAAATTGATGCGCATCAAAAGGACGGAACTAAACAGATATGAAGATATGACAGTAATGGTCATATTCTGCATTGTATTGTTCCGCCATGTTTTTGGTGTGCCTTTTGTCATACTCGGCGTTCAATGCTCGCTCATATCGTTTCTTTCCGTCCAAGGACGGAAAGGAAGGCTCGCTATGAGCAACAAAGTTAAAGAACGCCGAGAGGCTAAAATCGCAAAAGCAGTTGAGGCTGAAAACTGGAAAGAGGTTGACCGTCTCCTCCAACAAGAACAAAGCAATGCTGAGCGTCGTGACCGATACCACCATAAAAAAGCCTTGAAGAGAATATTTCTCGTAACTACGGTAAACAACGTGAACGCCATGAAATAGTTGCAAGTTCTGATTTGAATCCTCAAGAGGTTCTTGAGAAAAAAGAAACAGAGCAGGCAGTCAATAAAGCTAAAGAAATTTTAGAACCTATTGACCGTGAAATTGTTGAAATGGTGGCTGAACAAGGATGTAGCTATAAGGAAACAGCTCGCTGTATTTCTGAACATTACAAAAAAATGAGTGATGTGACCGTCAAATCCCATTATTTAAAAGCTATTAGAAAATTAGCTCCTCTATTGGAAGACTATCGCTAATACCTAAGAGGCTGTGACATAAGTCTCTATCTTTAAAGAAGACCATTCGAATTTTTTGA
>CANOYI010000188.1 GCA_947571515.1 uncultured Clostridium sp.
CGTTTTTAGCACTTGTCAATACTTTCTGCTAATTTTTTTGTGAATTCTTTGTGAACAGTTACAATTCACAGTTAAAACCAATTAAAGTTATTGCAATAGGAAATCATATTTATTATATATTAGGGGCTTGATTTAACTTTTTCATATTTAAAATTATATCTTACAAGCCCCGTTTAATTGTTCGTCTACAGAAAATTGCATAGCAATTTTCTGTAGAATGTATTTTTGTTGTATAGGTAAAAATTTTTGATTCTTCCTATACAACAAAAAAGCCATGTTTCCATAGCTTTCTTCTCATTATTTTATCTACTCTTTTAAGCATGCATCATTTGTTTTAACATCCATAATATCTTTGTATAATCAGAAATATAACCATCCATTAAGCTTGAAGTAAGATAATCCATTTGTTCATCCGCTTCTTTCTTAATATTAGTCACATTTTCAAGCAATACACAATAATCTTTTATTATCATCTCAAAAACTTCTTTATCTTTTACTTTTTCATTTTTAGCTTCTTGGATAGAGGTATTTTGTAAATAATCATTCATAGTCCCTAGAGGTTGTCCATCTATCATTAAAATATGTTCTGCTATTTCATCAATTTGTTCATTTATTTTGTCATAATATTCCTCTATTTTACTATGAATCACGAAAAAATCCTTTCCTATAATATTCCAATGATAATTTTGTAATTTACGATAAAATACATTTAAATTAGATAAAAATGCATTTAAATTTTTTTCTATGTTCTTCATTTTTCATTCTCCTTTTCTTTATTTTATATGCATTTTATCCTATTTCTCTCTATTTTATTCATTTATAACTCTGGAATAAATTTCTTCCATATCTTGTTCATTTCCCTGATAACTTTTTGTTATTTGTTCAATTTCTTTATTTTGTGCTTGTTTTTTATTTTCCATTCTTATGGTAAAAGTAACAAGCATAATCATAACAAATACACACACAACAACAACAAATAAAGTAACTGCTCCTCGTTCTCCCTTATTTTTCACGTTCCTAATACCTCCCTTTTTCACTTTGATATTCAAATAATTTTAAGACGTAAAATGTTATCCCTGTAATATTTCAAAAAATCTTTCTTTCTTTTGATTCGTCCCTTGTGAATCTTCAAATTCGACCTTACCCTCTCCATTATAATTTAACAAATCTTTTTCTTCTAATACATCTTTTAAATGTTTGGCTAAATTAGGTGCACCATTAAAAAATTCAACTTGTCCTAATACTTCTTGTATTTCCTTTTGAATTAAAGGATAATGCGTACAACCCAGTACTACATTTTCTACTTTTCCTTTATAACTATTTATATGTGCCTTTAAATATTTTCTGATTTCTTCTTTGTCTCCTTGTTCAATTCTATCTGCTAAACCAATACAAGGTAACAAATAAGTTTTGTGGTTATCATATTTTTTGAGTAGTAAATTGAATTTTTCACTATTAATCGTTCCTTTGGTTGCCATAACTAAAGTTGGCTTGTCATAGGCATAGTCATATACCATTTTATAGGCTGGCTCTATCGCAATAAATGGTATCTGAGGATATTTTTTTCTAAGTAGATTGGCTGCTTTGCTACTTGCTGTATTACAGGCTATTACAATTGCTTTACAATTTTCTTGTATAAAATGCTGAACAATATTATCGCATAATTGCTCTATTTCTTCATCTGTTTTGTCCCCATATGGATTGTTTTTGGAATCACTATAATACATGTAATCTTCCTTCGGCAAAATTTGAATGATTTCGCGTAATACTGTCACACCACCTATTCCAGAATCAAAAATCCCTATTTTTCCGTTTTTGCTCATCTTGCTTCACTCTTTCTTCTTCTAAGTTTTCTAGCTCAATTATATACTAGTTTTTTCTTTATGACAAGGGGATTTTAGGTATTAATTTTTTGACCATTTATGTAAATTATGTTATAATAAAGACAGAGTAGTTATCAGAAAATTATGTATTTGCCAGATATGGCAAAGAAGGGAGCTAACTATGTACAAAGTAATTAAAAAGATAAGAAACATCATTGCACATTTCATTTATCGGAAAAAACTTTTTAAATTGTATCTACAAACAGCAAGAGACTTAAGAATGGAAATGGATTCCTTATTCAATACAGGAACAGACGAGGAGAAGAAAATCCGTAGTCTGGCTGTTGGAATGGAAGATACTTATTTTTATTTCTTCACACAGGAAATGATTGATGATTTCAGGGAATTTCTGGATAGAATCTTACAGTTAAGAAAATTCCCAAATGTTTCTAAACCATTTCACGAATTTTTGTCCGAAAAAAGCTCACGCTATTCTTTATGTACTTGCTATCAGAAGTTTTTAGACTTAAGCTACATAGAAATTAGCTATGCTGAAAATGTTGCGCCATATAACACGTAATGTCTAAAGCATGCCCCACCGAATGGAAGTTTCGTTCGGTGGGTTGTATTTTGGGTTTTATAATTTTAATTGTCTATCTTTTCTATCTTAGGATTAAATACCAATATACTTTGGAAAATCGGTGATAACAACAATAAACCAAATCCAAATAAACTTCCCTTGCCAAATTCATTTGCTAAGCAAAATCTTTTCATAATAGCAATAATTCCCATTATGAACCATCCGATAATTGGTAATAGCCAAAACAGCATTAACCATGGTGATAAGCCACAAACTTGATACATCACAATTTGTCTATAAAATGGTACAATTGCTGCCCAACCAGGTTTACCTGCTTTAATATAAATCATCGATCTAAGAATCGTTTCATAAATAAACCAGATAACAAATACTACTAATACTGTTTTTACAATCTTATTCGATAATAATAATTTCGTTGCTATTTCCGTTTTTTTCTCATTTGGCATTTCTTGCATTACACTTTTTACTATTTGATTTGGCGTATACCCCTTATTTACTTTTTCTTTAATGTCTTCCACATCAATATCATTTTCTATAATCTCTCTTATACTCTCTGTATCAGTAGTTCTTATAAAATTAGCACCTGTTTCTATTACCTCTTCACTAATTCCTTGTTTTTTTATTTCTTCTGCATTATCTTTTATCATATCAGCGACTTCATCATTGGTATATTCCTCACTGATATCATCAAAAACTCTTAAAACGTCTTCTTTTGAAATATTCTCAACATCTATATTTCTTGTATAATATTCAAGTTGTTGTTGCATTAGACTTTTGTCATCATTTGCTTGTACTTGCATTTTTCCATAAATAGTAACAATTAAAAATATTGCCATAACTGTAATTGTTATTTTCTCTATATATTTTTTTAATTCTTTCATCTCTTCCTTTTCCTTTCCAATATTTTTTATCATTATATCTTTGTTTTTTATAAATAGCAAGAACTTTATGGATGATTTCGTAAATAGAAGGT
>CANOYI010000189.1 GCA_947571515.1 uncultured Clostridium sp.
ATAGGAATTCGTATTTGCCTTGAACATTCCTCATTTTATACAATAACATTTTCTATACTCTCAGGGCTTAGATATACAAAATCTTTCATTTATTTTTAATAGCAAATGCCCACTAGCCGAAAAATTTGCAAAAAAGTCAAAACTTAAAAATGTCACTATATTTACTAATTCTTAAAATATATGTTATAATTGGATTGGTGATAAATTTGAAATTATTATTTAAAAATACAACTAAATATACAAAAGCCGTATATCACAAATTTCTTATCTTTCATAACAAAAAATATCAATTTACTTATATGACATACACTGTAATGGTAGTAGCTTTTATCTTATTTAGCTTAATTTTACAAGTTAAATATCATAATCTTACAATAGCTATTATCTTATGTTGCGGTTTAACAGGTTTTATTCTTTGGCGATTTTTTCGTCCTGTTTCTGAAGTTGCAAAAGAATATAAAAGCGAAAAAATTCAAAAAGAAAAGGAATTTACTTTTAAATTTTATGATAAGTATTTTATCTCTGAAGATGATAAAGAATTTTCTGAGATAAAATACTATCAATTGTATCGAGTGTTTGAAACCGTGGATTTCTTTTATTTGTATCTTGATAAGAAACATGCTTTTATACTAGATAAAACAAAGTTTAAAAAGAACAACCCTTCTGAATTTTCTAGCTTTATTAAGAAAAAATGTTGGTGGTGTTTTTCATCCAAACTACCAACACCCCACTAGAAACAACAAACAATATCGCACATCCTACAACCAAACTATAATTTATAAATTGTATTTCTTGATTTGCCAGATTCTCTTGCTTTTCTCCTTGAATTGTTGTCGTTTCAGATAACTCCTGATTTTTCTGATAGGCTTCAAATCTTTCTAAAAATTCATCATAATAATCAGGATACCTAGAAATTCTATCTAAAACATACTCGTCATTCACCTTAGAAAAAACGGCAAAACAATAATCTCCTTGTTCTAGCCAAGTTGTTTTCTCTTTATTGACTGGCGTAGCTCGAAATGATATTGTAGCCGTTAATTTTTCTTGATTATTTTCCATTGTTTCTCCATTATCGCTATATCCAGTAAATTCATAGCTTATGATCCTATCTTCTTCAGGCGTCTCCTCTGTCATAAAAGTTTCCATGTAAGAACTTAATGCAGATTGGAAAGCATTTTCCTTTTTTTTATTTTCTTTATCGTTCCAATACTCTGTTGCTACTACAGAATTGGAAATCAATATTAAAATTCCAAATAATATTACCACACTATATATCTTTTTCATCTTTAATCTCATTCCTTCCTTAAGGCACAAATCAGTATGAATAATCTTCCCTATTTTAGATATTATTCAGAGGCCTTTCTCATTCCCTTTTTAAAGGACTAATCTGGTTCAAAAAGAATTAAATTTTGACACAGAGACAAACTAATCCTTTACTTTTTCAAGTACAATATCTGCCTTAGTTCCTTTATATTCTAAATGTAATGTAATTTCATCTGTGGCATCATAACTTGTCAAATCAAACATACAAGTAGATGTCATAATGCCTTCATCATCAATAGAAGCACTTCCATTCTCTCGAGGCCCCATTGTAAAATCAAATTGCTCCCCTTTGCTATTCGTCAAATACTTTTCAAATTGCCATTTTTGATATTCTCTTTGTATTAGTTCTTGATATTTTGGATTGCTTCTTTCTTTATTTTCCAGATAATTTAATAAATCGATACTTTTTAACTTGTCATTTTCATCTAATGTATCATAAAAAGCTAATTCTGGACTTATCATAGCATAAATTTCTTGGGTATTCATTTGTTTCTCTGCTTTGAATTTCATCCTAATTTCCATTCCTGTATTGTACAATACTGCTGATTGTACATTAAAATCTTGATTGGTTGTACTTTTTTGCTTATAAATGGTATTCTGCCTATTGTACATTTTTTCTGGAACATCTACCTTGAAATTCCAATCTCCTTTTATCGTAATTTCTTCCTCTCCCATTATACTTTCATTTTTAGAGATTTTAATTTTATTCATATCGATGTGAAGTTCCTTACTTTTAGGATAACTATCTCCACCTGTATAAAAATTATAAATTACTTTCACTTGATTTCCACTTTTTTCCGATACAAATATATTGACACCACTATTCACCATTTCTTTTGGTTCTATGTTATTTTTTTCTTTAAATTCATTTAATAGATTATTAGATACTGTGTTTAGTACAATATTATTTTCATCATATAACACTATATCTGGAAAATTCATTTCCATTACATCCTTGGCTGTTATGATTGTTTTTATTTTCTCTGACAAAGTCACTTCAAATGTCATGCTTAAGGTAAAATCATCCATAATTAATTCACTAACTCTGACACTCGTTTCACTATCCTCAATCACTTCACCTGTTTCTTCATTTTCTATCATAGTATTTGAATTTTGTTCTTCCATTTCTGTGTTTTCTATATACCCCTCATTCATTGCCTTTTCGACACCTGTTCCTGTAAAATATTGGTTATAAATTTTGTTTGAGATATCTTTTGCAAAAACCATTCCTGAAAGTGATATCATCATAACACAAGCTGCTACCATAGGCTTTACAATATTTTTTATTTTACTTTCTTTTTTCATTTCTCTGTCTGCAAGGAGATTTGCTATTGTAATTTTTTCCTTTAGTTCTTCCCAACTCTCTTCTTTACTTCTCATCTCTATTTCCTCCTTTCTTTTCCATCTCTTTTTTGATACGTTTTCTCATTCGATATAATCTTTGCTTGATGGTAAATTCTGATTGGTTCAAATATTTTGCAATTTCTCTTATCTTCATGGATTGATAATAATACAATTCTAGTATTTGCCTGTCTGGTTCTTTTAACTGTTTTACCGTATCTTTTAATAAAGATATTTCTTCTCTTTCCTCACTGATTAAATTGATTTCATCTATGCTTTCTATCTTATTTTCATAGTTTGAAAGATCAAAATGTACTTTCTTTTTCCTACTTTTTTCTTTGATTAGTTTTTTTGCTATTCCTGCTATGTATGGTTTTATTTTTCTGTCGTCTTCTAATCTATTTCTATTTTTCCACAACACGAAAAAAGTGTCTGAAATAATTTCTTCTATGTCTTCGTCTTCTAAATAGCCTTTTGCTGTGTTTATGGTAATGGTATAAACGTAATGATAAAAATTATTGTATATGTTTTCAATTTCTAAAATTTCTTTGTTTTTATAGTCTTTTATTTGTTCGTTTCTTTCCAATTCTATTCTTCTCCTTGTCTTTTTTGTTATAACTTATCCTTGACAACAAGTTTATCGTTACTGGTCAGCCTACTCTCATAATTTTTAGTGAGAAAGCTTAATATATTATTTTTGAAATACCGCGTAAGCGACCAGC
>CANOYI010000190.1 GCA_947571515.1 uncultured Clostridium sp.
TTGTAATTTAATAATATTTGAAATTTCTTTTTCTGCCATTTTAATGGCACCTCCTCTTTTTTCTGACAGGATACACGTTTTCCTTTTTTACTTTCCTTCAGGATAAGGTATATTTCCTTCTTTAGAAATGCGTGTTTCCTTTAAATGATTTTTATATTATTTTTACTTTAACTTTTGAACTTGTGAAAATTCTAATTCTACTGGTGTTTCTCTTCCAAACATAGACACTAGAACTTTTACTTTATGCTTTTCTGTATTTATTTCTTGAACTGTTCCTACAAATCCTTCAAATGGACCATTCATAACCTGTACTTGTTCATTTACTTCATAATCTACATTAATTGGAACATCTTCAAATCCCATATTTCTAATTTCATCTTCTGTTAATGGAATTGGATCTGTTCCAGAACCTACAAACCCAGTAACTCCTCTTGTATTTCTTACAATATACCACGATTCCTCTGTTACTATCATTTTAATTAACACATAACCTGGAAAAACTTTTCTTAGATTGGTCTTTCTTTTGCCATCTTTGATTTCAATTTGTTCTTCCATAGGAACAATGATATCAAAGAAGAAATCTTCTAATTCTCTATTTTTAATTGTTTTCTCTAAGTCTGCTTTTACTTTATTTTCATAACCAGAATAAGTATGCACCACATACCATCTAGCTACATTATCATAATCTTTTTGAGACATTTATTGTTAGCCTCCTTTTATTTTCTCAATTATTCTGGATTGTTTTCTGTATTATTATCTGTACTATCTTCTTCGTTAGAAGTTTCTGTATTTCCTTCTGTTGTTTCTCCCTCTGTAGTTTTTTCTCCCTTGTCTGTATTTTCTGTCGTTTCATCTGTTTCTACATTTTCTGAGGTAGAATTATTAGTTCCCACTACTTCTTTTATTTTGTCAACTCCATGTTTATTTAAAGTTTCAAATGCGATATCTAATACAAAAACAATTGCTGCTGTAATGAATACGATTGTTATAACTGCAACTGTATTATTTAATAACTGTTTTGGCGTTAGCCAACTTACTTTTTTCAATTCAGCTTTAAAGTCTTTAAAAAAACTCTTTTTGTTTTTACTATTTTCCTTTTTTGTCTTTGCTTCTTTTTTAGCCATTTTATTTCCTCCTTAAAATAGCTTTTTTAACTATTTAGTTTCTTTGTGTGTTGTACGTTTTTTGCAGAATTTACAATACTTTACAATTTCTAATCGATCGGTATTATTTCTCTTGTTTTTTGAAGTTGTATAATTTCTTCTTTTACATTCTGTACATTCTAATGTTATATTTTCTCTTGGTCCTTTTGCTGCCATATGAAAACACCTCCGTATTTTTTAACATTACTTTTTGAAACGATGTGAGCGTATATCCGTAATAATTATACGCTTGAATATTGTACCACTTTTTTCCTTCTCTGTCAATGATTTTTTCTCTTTTTTTGCACGGAAAATCCAAATTTTCCTACTTTTTTTCCTAATTGATAATAATGCCCATTGGAATACGCAATTAAATCACATTTAGAGATATCAAAAGCACCTTTCTCGTCAATGTATTTTTCATCTGCATTGATAGCTAATACATCTGCTATAAACATATGATGTGAACCAAATTCCTGAATTTCTCTTACTTTACATTCTACTGATACAGGACTTTCCTTAATCATAGGACACTTTACAAAATTAGCTTTCTCTTTATGTAATTTCATTTCTTTAAATTTATCAACTTTTGCTCCTGTTTTTACTCCACACCAATCCGTTGCTCTAACTAACTGTTTTGTTGTTAAATTAATCACAAATTCCCTATTTTCTTTTATTAATTGATAAGAATATCTAGTAGGTCGGACAGAAATATAGACAGTTGCTGGATTGGTATTTAAAATACCTGTCCATGCAACTGTTATAATATTAGATTTTTCCATTGTCCCACAACTTACCATGACGGCTGGTAATGGGTATAAAAAGGTTCCTGGTTTCCATGTTACCTTTGCCATTTTTATTTACTTTGTTCGTCTCCTTCCTTTTTTATTTCTTCTTCTCTTTGTTTCCATATCATAACTGCTGTCATTTGCTCTTGTTCCATTGGTAATAAGTCTTTCTTCTCTAAGGTAATATAATATCCTTTTTTGTCTCTTTCAATTCCTCCGATAAATCCTCCATTGCTTCTTGAAGCTTCAATTGTATCTTCTGCCAATAGTTTATTAATAAAACAATTATAATAATCAGGATCAATTGGTTCTTCCTTTTCATTTATTCTACTTAAATCAATACTAGGTAAATTTGCATATACAATATCTACTACTTCTTGTCCATCAATTACTCTTGTTACTTTATATTCATTTACAAATAGGTTGACTACACCTGTCCAGTTTTGAAATCTAATTACCCCAGTTTGTTTTATTCTTAATTGCCTATTTTCTTCATCATCATAGGAATATTCTCTCGATAATGCTTCCTCCCTTCTAACTATTTTTCCTTGTAAAGATTTATGGTCTGAATTTGATATATCATTAATTAAGTACGGATTATATTCGTTAGCATGAGAATATTTTTCCTTTTGTTCTTGTTCTTCATATTCTTTCCTTTTATCTACTGTTGATATTAGTTCATAAGCCTCTTCTACTTCTTTTATTATTCGTTCTACTTTCATTCTCTTAGAAAAAAATTTAAATGGAATAGAATCCAACTCTGTTGAATATTGAGTTATTAAATCTTTTCTATTTTTTTCTATTATTTTATTAATTTCTTCATTAGTATATTTCTCTAAATCTTCTTTATTAATATTTAATACTTCATAAGGTGATTCTCTTTTATATATTGCTACAATCTTTTCTTTTTTTCCCTCGATTTCATTATGATATTCTTTTCTTAAGGTTGCAGAACTTATTTTTTGATAGGCAAAAATAAGTTTTTGTTCTTCTCCTTCAAGTTCTTTTAACTTATTTTGATCTCTTCGTGCTCTAGCTATATCTTTGCTCCTTTTTATCATTTTTAGTTTATCTTGATATTTCATTTTCAAAAATTTATCCTGTTCTTCCTCTGTACGTCTCTTATTATTATTCATCACGTCATACTCAACTGCATATCTACTAGTTCCAAGGACTTTATAATAATCTTCCATTTTCATACCTTCTTCCTTTTATTATCTCAACTAAACATATTTTAGCATACTTTTTCTAGTAAATCAAAATTTTTAAAAAAAATAGACTAAAAATTAATTAAAAAATTAGTTCTTAGTCTATTTTTCTATCTAAAATAAGTGTTTAAAAATAAAAAAACTAGCAACAACCTATCTTTCCAGCAGGGTAACCCGCAAGTATTTTCGGCACATTTAGGCTTGACTTCTGTGTTCGGGATGGGAACAGGTATTACCCTAAATGTCAT
>CANOYI010000191.1 GCA_947571515.1 uncultured Clostridium sp.
TGATATGTTTTTTGGTGAAAAGGAAAAGGGAAGAATGAGCTTATGGCTTATTCTTCCCTTCACGGTGCTCTTTCTATAGAGAAATTCCAAGCAATTTTCTTTTATCTTAAATTTTTTAAAGCTTCAATTCTATCCTCTATACTAGGGTGTGTTGACCATAAACTAGAAGATTTTTTCTTACCTTCTTTTGTATTCTTTTTAAAGGGATTTACAATATACATGTTGGCTGTTGCACTATTGGCAGTAACTAATTGGTTATCGTCTTCCTCCAATTTTTGAAGTGCAGAAATAAGTCCATCTGGATTACGAGTAAATTCTACCGCTGTTGCATCTGCTAGAAACTCTCTTTTTCTAGAAAGCGCAAGTTGCATAAGAGAGCCAAAAATAGGAGATAAGATTAAGAGAATAAGACCAATTACCATTAAAATTCCATTTCCTTTGTTATTGCTATCTCTATCATTATCGAATCCACCCCAAAACAAAATACGAGAAAATAGATCAGACAACATTACAATAAATCCAACCATGACAGATACCACACAACTAAGACGAATATCATAATTTTTAATATGACTTAATTCGTGTGCAATAACTCCTTCTAATTCATAATAATCAAGTTTATTTAGAAGACCAGTTGTTACACAAATAACAGCATTTTCTGGATTTCTTCCTGTAGCAAAGGCGTTTGGTTGAGGGTCATCAGTAACATATAACCTAGGTTTAGTAGATAATCCAGAAGTAACCATCAAAGCGTCCAAAATATTTACAATTTTTAAATCTTCCTCTTTTGTAGCTGGTCTAGCTCTATTTAAGGATAAAACAATTTTATCACTATAGTAATAAGAACCCCAAGCAGAAGCAATGGAAAAGATTAGTGCAAATACAATTGACATGGTACCTAATCTTAAAGCATGACAAATGTAATAAACAATTAAAGTGATAACTACAATGAAAATGGCTATAATAATACCAGATTCCATTTTATTTTTCTTTACATTTTCAAACATTTTTAAATCCTTTCTTTGAGACAGAGGGGACAGGTTTGATTTGTCTCATATTTTTTGTCGATTTTTGACGCTTTTTATTTTCGACATTTTTCTATCTAATTTATGAGACAAATCAAACCTGTCCCCCTTGTCTCATTATGGATTTGAACTAAAATCTACTTTTATGTTTTTTCTAGTTTCATCACTTTCAGTTTTAAATAGGTCACGAGCTTTAAAGTTAAACATGCTGGCAATGATATTAGAAGGGAATACTTGCAATTTTGTGTTATACATCGTTACAGTATCATTATAAAATTGTCTAGAAAAAGAGATTTTATTTTCTGTGTTTCTTAATTCTTCTGATAAATCTGCAAAGTTTTGATTTGCTTTTAACTCTGGGTAATTTTCAGAAACTGCCATAATAGTTTTTAAAGCAGTTGATAATTGATTATCTATATCAGCTTTTTCAGAAACAGTTTGTGTATTTGCCCAAGAGGTTCTAAGTTCTGCTATTTTTGCAAAAGTTTCTTTTTCATGGTTCATATAACCTTTTACAGTTTCTACAAAGTTTGGTATTAAATCAAATCTTCTTTGTAATTGTACATCGATTTGGCTCCAAGCATTGTCTACTTTTATTTTTGATTGTACTAAACTATTGTACATTCCAATAATGGCAATGACAAGGATAACGACGATTGCTAATAAAATCCAACCTATCATATAAATGCCTCCTTATTTTTATTATATACGAATTTATCATATCATATTAAAGAATTTTATACAATAAATTTGTGAAAATTTAGCAACAAAAAAAGTTTAATCTATTTTTTAGGTTACAAAAATTTAGTAATATTTTGTAATTGTCCTACATATAATATAGCAAATGCTTGTATCCGTAAGGACAAATTGTCAAACAAGGAAATTTTACTAAATTTGACAAAAAAAGAAACAAATGGTATAATACAATTGTTGCCGTAAAGGAGGTAATTATTTATATGAAAAAAGAAGAAAGAGCTTCTATTTCTATTATGAAAATCATCTGCATTAGCATCATATTAGTTCTAATATCAGGAATTGGTGTTATGGCAGTAAATACAAAATTAAATGATGTTAAAATTACACTTCAAAATGGATATGAAATGACAGCGTTAACATCTAAAACCAAAGTGTCCGAAATATTAGAAGAAAACAATATTATTTTAGAAGAAAACCAAAAAACAATGCCAGATTTAGACAGTGAGATAGTAGCAGGAGAGAGTATTAAAATTATAGACAAGTCATACCAAGAAGTTCAAATTGCTAAAATATCAGAAGAAGGTGTACAAACATCGTTAGATCAGTTGCTAGAAAATTATGCACCAATTACAGAGAAAATAATTGTTGAGCAAGTGGTAATACCTTATGAAACTGTAACAAAAAATACAACAGAAGCTACAGAAGGTACAACAAACAAAGTATTACAAGAAGGGGAAGATGGCTTAAAAGAAGTGACTTATAAGGCAAAATATCAAAATGAAGTAGAAATTGAAAAAACTTTATTATCTGAAGTTGTTGTGAAAGAACCAGTTAATAAAATTGTACAAGTTCAAAAAACACAAACTTCAAGAGCTTCCATCTTACCAAGAGCAACAGGAAGCACAACAACTGCAACAACAACAGCTAGTGCAGGAACTTATAAGATAACAGCATATTGCCCTTGTGCAAAATGCTGTGGAAAAGCGACAGGAAGAACAGCTTCAGGAACAAGAGCAACGGCAGGAAGAACCGTTGCAGCATCTGGTAAATTTGCATTTGGAACCCAGTTAAATATTGGTGGGCATGTGTATACAGTAGAAGATAGAGGCGGAGCCATTAATGGAAATAAAATTGATATCTATGTTAATTCACATTCAGAAGCTTTAAGATGGGGGGTAAAATATTTACCAGTTAATGTAGTTAAATAATGGAATTAATATATAAGCAGCTCTTAAATAAAAGGGCTGTTTTTTATATTCTAGGAAAGTTCTCTGAATTTCCTAGAATATAAAAGCATTCCACAGAAAAATTGCTTTGCAATTTTTCGCGGACGAACAATTAAACGTGGGCTGAATTCTACATATTAAATTTTATAAAATATCAATCAGCCCACTATTGTTCTGCTATTGTTACAATTCACAGTCTAAATAAGTAAAAACAAAATTAATAACTGTGAATTGTAACATGCTATTATAATTAGTAAAAAGTACTTAAAGAAATTCTATTGACTATATAAAAAAAAGGGAGTAATATATATAGTAGGAAGTAGTATACCTAAAATATAAGAAAGACATCTGGTAAAATGTCAAGATAAAATTTAAAAATTTTTTAATTT
>CANOYI010000192.1 GCA_947571515.1 uncultured Clostridium sp.
CTTCAGAATATCTACAAAAAAGAACAGGAAATTTATGTTTGCTTCTTTGCATGGCATGAGAACAATACCCACAATATATCTTTCCTTTTAAAGAATATTCCCTTTGTTTTATATCTTTTATTTTAAAATGAAATAATTGCTTTTGTATTTGTTCAAAAATTTCTTTCTCAATAATTGCTTCATGGTGATTCGGGATTTTTATCCAGTCTTTTTCTTCTCTTTTTGTAGCTCTTTCCCCTAATTCTTTTACAGCAGTTTTTCTCATTACATATGTTCCGATATATTGTTCATTGGAAAGTATTCTTTTTATTGTTGTTGTAGACCAAATGTAAGAGTGATATGGTAAATCTTTTTGGCTTTTTCTTCCTTGCTTATATATTTTAGGCGTTACTATTTTTCTGTGATATAATTCTTTTATCATTTGTGCATAATTTTTTCCTTGTAATGCAAGCTGAAATATTAATTTTACTGTATTTGCTGCTGGCTCATCCATTTTCAATGTATTATCTTCTTTTTTGTAACCGTAGCAGCAATTTTTTTGAATATATTCTCCTTTCTGCATTTTAGAATATTTTGCACTTTTTGATTTTTGTGATAAATCTCTGCTGTAATATTCATTTTTTAGGAATTGTATGGTAACAGGTATGCCTCCAGTATTATTTTTGGTTTTATCACTATCGTAATTTTCAGTAACAGAAATAAATCGAACATGATACAAAGGAAAAACTTGTTCTAAAAAGTAGAGTAGGAAAGCACCGCCTTACTTTATTGCTAAAGCAGGTTTGTGCAGACTCCTCCCTCAAACCGTGCTTGCACCTCTCAATGCACACGGCTCTCTATCTTTGCTCCATTGAAATATTCAAAATCCATGATGAATTTTTTGATGACATTCGTGACATACCACCATTGTTTTTCGCTTTTTCGCAATCATTATTTTTTCCCAAGGTTTCTTTCCTTTGAGATTTTTTACCTTGTTAACATGATGTATTTCATATCTTCCGCTATTTGTATTGCCACATAATTCGCATTTTCTTGTCTTTAAACGGTCTTCTAATGTAGTCATTGTGTAACCATGAATCCATGTTTCTTTTGGGATTACCTCTTCACATTTTTTGCTAGCAATTTCATTGAACTTTGTTAGCTGTCGTCTTTTTATTCCTGCCTTTGTTTCATATGGAACACCCCATTTTTTTGCTCCAATGCGGTATTTATCACGTATCTTTGAGATTTTCGTGCGATGTTTTGCAGTTAATGTTTTTAAGCAGCTATATTCCATAAGATAACTAAAATAGTTCAGATTTCTATAATTACTTGCTAGACTATAATAATTACAAATGCCTCGTAATTCAGCATTGTAAGTGTCAACGATTTCTAAATCTGTTATTCCTATTAAGGCATTTCATTTACAAGGTTCCATTTTCTCTGTGTCTTTTCTTTGTGTTACTACTCCTTTTTGAAATAAAAATTTCTCAATTTTATCATGATATGGAATTAAAAGTTCTACTGTATGATTCATTGTACGTTGTTTTGCATTTTTCCAAGGTTTTATTTGCTGATTACGACGTACTCGAACATCATATCCTAGAAATCTTGCATAATTGCTACTATAGGTAATCAATGTTTTTTCTTGACTCAATTCCATTTTTAAGTCCTTGTAAATAAAGTCTGTTAATTGCGACTTTATCCACTCGCAATCTTTTCGATTCCCATTTACTGCAATCAAAAAATCATCAGCATATCTAATGTATTTTATTTTTTTATCATCACACAATTTCGCTGGTATCTGATACATTTTTTTTGTAAGATTTTTATACTCTTCTATTAAAAGGCTTCGTTCCTCCCCTTGTTCTCTACGACTAATTTTTCTACTAATATTTCTTCTTTTTTGTTGAATAGCAGTATATTCAGGTGTAGTTTTATAGGGGGTTCTTTTGTCAAAACTTTTTTTCATTTTTTCAATGAATTGGTCTAATTCATTGAGATAGATATTAGCAAGTATTGGTGACAAAATACCGCCTTGCGGGCAACCGCTATAGGTATTATGATAGTTCCAGTCCTCAATATAACCTGCTTTTAAAAATTTTTGTATCAGTTTTACCATTCTTGCGTCTTTGATTTTTTTGTTGATGATTTTGATTAAAACATTGTGATTGATGTTATCAAAACACCCCTTAATATCTCCTTCCACAAACCAACTTGTGCCAATAAACTCATGTTTGAGTTGTGCTAACGCAGTGTGGCAGCTTCTTCCTTGTCGGAAACCATGAGAATATTCTGAAAATATTGGTTCATAAATTGCTTCTAATATCATGCGAATTACTTCTTGTACTATTTTATCTGTGAAGGTCGGTAATCCTAATGGACGCATTTTTCCATTTGATTTTTTAATATAAATTCGCCTCACAGGTTTTGGTTGATAGGTTTCCTTTCGCAAAGATTCTATAATTTTACTGATAGATTCTTCACTAAATCCATCTGCTGTGTCATCATTTATTCCTTTTGTATCTGCACCTTTATTACTATATAGATGTTGGTATGCAACAAAATAAATATCTGAACGCAGCAGATAGCGAAAAAGTTTTGTAAATATTTCTTCTTTCTGTTTTTTTGAATTTTCTCTCAATTTGGTTAAAATCTCCATTGTTGGTTTCATTTGAGGCTTTCCTCCCTAATCAATTTTTGATTTTAATTCGCTTAGACTGCTCTCCTTCGCCACGTGAACGGTTTTCCCGTATCCGATTTTACGGCTTTCCCTGTCTGTTCAGGGTTCTCAGACTACTATGAAAGCTCCGTTACCATGCCAGATTTTCAGTGTCATCTCACTTGGCAAAGCCTTGCAATTTCTCACTTAAAAAGCATTACACATAGCCTAATAGGCATTCTGGTTTAGGTAATCTCCAGTTAACGAAAGTAGTAGGTTTATGTGAATTGTCGGATATGCTTTCGTTTCATTCACACTGGTTCTCCAGCGTGTCATAGGAAGAAATCAGATAATCCATTAGAAGGATATTGTTTCTAATGGGCTTCCTATTATAGGTTTCAGGCAAATTTCCTATACCTGCAAACAACAGGAACTAGAAACTCACATTCAACAAATATAGTTTTATCCTTATATTCACTTATCCTTGCAGTTCAGTCTTGCTATTTTGCCTTTTAGCAACTTACTGCTTTTCTGTCATGCTATGTTCCTGTATCAGCTTTCGCCTTTCAGTTAGACAGCTGGATTCCTGCATTATCTTTACAGAGTAGTACCTTTGTTTTTCATTCTTTTTTT
>CANOYI010000193.1 GCA_947571515.1 uncultured Clostridium sp.
TTTCTCTATTTCTTTCCAGATTTCTTTTGACTGTTCATCAAGTACTTGCTTGATTTCTTCTGTCATAACAAGTTCATCTTCACTTGAGTAACAAGAATATAATTCTTCTTGGTTTTCTTCGTTTTTGTTTTCCATAGTATCACCTCCTAAAAATAATGTTTTTTGTTTTAATGTGTTGTATCATCTTTCGCACATTTATTGTCATATAACAAATTATCAAACTTACTCTCTAATGGGAGTTCTATTTGCGATAATTTAAAATTGACTTTATCTATTAAATCTAAAAGTTTATCAATGTCTTCGTTGTTAATTATTTCTTTGTATTTACCTTTTTGTATAAGCACACACGTTTCTGCAAGATTATTACGCAAAATCATAAGATATCTTTTTTTCTTTACGAAATATTCTTTTTCTGAAGACATATCAACAGACACTTTAGACCTTTTTTGTAAAAGATCCATTTTTCTTATCAAATAATCTTCTTTTTCTTTCATTTCTTCATCACTTAAAGTCCACATATTCATCTTCCAAATATTATATTTTCTTCTTGCTAACATTTCTTCTTCTTTTTTACTAATCTTATTTAAGTTTTTCATAATTTTTCTTCCTTTCTTTTTCTTAATCTTGTTTCTTTTTGTCATTTCCTTTGCTGTATTTTTCGAATAACAGATTGTTCACAATTCTCCTTTGTCCGTTTTCTTCAACAACAAGGCTCTTTCCCTCTTGAGATATACAGTCCATTTCAGCTACTTTTCGTTTAAAGCTTTGTATATCTGTTTTTTGCTCAATGGGAGGTATAACATTGCGACTTTTTGTATAAAGTCGGGCTCCAGCTGGGTAAGTATCAAGTCTGGAGCTTTTACAGAAATAAGGAGCTTTAGCAACATTGAATGTTTTCAGGTTTACTCTACCTTTTTGCCATAAGCTTTCTAGTAATTTCCTTTTGACTCCTTTGCAGTTTTTCAGTATCAAGTGTATGTGCCAAGAACTGTCTTCGTGAGGTTCATAGATAGCTATAAAGGCTAACTTTGGAAACCTATAACATAGCCTTTTTCTAAAGCTACTAAAGTCCTTGCAGACAGCCGAGTACAAATATTTTTTCTTTCCATATGTTAGTGTGATATGTAGTGCAAAAGGGACAGCAAAGTTGTTATATAACAAATGTACTAATCTCTTTTTTGAGCGTGCTAGACTTGTTGCATTAGTACTTCTTGTTGTTGCTGTTTTCTTTCGTGGTCTGTGAGTCTGCTTTCTTCCTTGTAGTTCCTTTTCCAGTGCTATAATCTTTTCAGCAATTTCTTTGCCCTTTGCTCCCATGAGAGCATACGGCTGTCTTTTCCAGTAGTTCAATTCTCTTTGTATCTCTGCTTTTGTCTTGAAGTGTCTAGTATATGTACGTGCAGTTGCTTCAATGTGAGTAGGGAACTCAAAGAAAGATACACTGTCACAGTCATCAAGTTTGAGTGTTCTGTTAGGTATGCAGTAATAAACTGGTTTGCTTTCTTCTTGTTTCATCATAATAATCACCTCTTTTCTTTTTTGTTTTGAGCAACTAAATAATCAAGTAATGAAACCTTTTTGTTTTTCTTTCACTTGAAAAATTGTCTGTGTGCCATTATCTATAACGATTTTTTGGGTCAAAATTCTTCAAATTTAAGAAAATTTTTTAAAGTTTTTTCATTTTCGTTTAATTATTTTTTTTGTGTGTTGCTATATATAACGATTTTTGAGGTTGAGTTTTTTCAAATTTTGAGAAAAAATTAAATAAAAAATAAAAAGAAACCAACTTTTGTTGATTTCTCAATACTTACAGCGATTAAAAATTTTTTAGATTTTAGAAGGGGAATTCCTTTTCTTGACAAATTAAGTTATTAGAGTGTAGGCTACATAATAGAATACGGAAAGGAGCAAATTATGACTGACAATGATATTATCTTAAATTTATATAACATAGTATTAGAAGAACCAACTACTAAAAAATACAAGCAAGACCTAGAAAAACTAGAGAAAGCAAAACAAGACTTCATAGAACACCTAGAAAATCAAAACATTGATAGTTTAGATGAATTATGCAGTCTTGCACACGAATTAGATAATGATATAGACAAGCAAATGTTTTTTAGAGGGCTATCGTTAGGAATAAAGCTATGTAATTTCAATTTAGACAATATAGAACAATAGCATTACTTTTTAGAATTGATAATATAATCAATGATAGCCTTAACAATTTTCTTATCTTCTCTGTTGAACATATTTAAGGAATTAGTAATAAACTCATCATCTGTAACAACTTGCTTATCTATTAAGCCATTAAAGAGTTCATCAGAGTTGATTTGAAGAGTATTACATATATCTATAATAGTAGAAATGCTGATACCACTTTCGCCCCTCTCAATTAAGCTAATGAAATTTATACTTTTATCTAGCTTTTCTGCTAGTCCCTCTTGTGTTAGATTTTTCATCAAACGAATTCGCTTGATATTTTGACCTATAACTTTTAGTGTATTTTCTTTGTTTTCTTTCATATTATCACCTATTTAGAATTTTACACAAAATGGTAATTTAAGATAAGAAAACAATACTTTAAGAAATATAAATAATACTTGATAATATAAAGTAGATGTAGTATAATAATTGTGATTTATTATTTAATAATTATCTGTGGTATTGATAAGAATACAAGATAAAGGGGGAGCAAATTATGGATTATAAAACAGAAGAAAATCTAAAACGAATGCTTGAAGACTATAAATATGAAACAACAGGGGTTCCACAAAGACTAGAACATTCTATATCTGAAGGAATACAACGTGGACTAGAACGAGCAGAAAGAATGCAACAAATACGTGAAGATAGTATGAATAATATGTATTATGAATCATTAGAAACTTTTGCTGATGTTTCATATAATGGACTTAAAGAATTGTATACTAATTTTAATAATCAAGTTATGGAAACTGCAAAAACTAATATAGTAGCAATTAAAAAGTATAGAATAAATACAATAATAATTTTGATAATTACTATTTTAGTTCTATGTGCTACCTTTGCTTCTACATCTATAGTAGAAGATGATACATTATCAATGTTGTTTGTTGGAGGTGGTCTTGTAGTTGCATTTTTTCTAGGTTGTATTTCTCTTGGCAGAATAATTAAATGTCTAATTACACCACTTAGTAGTGCTGAATTTTCTCTTAATAATTCAATAGAATGTGGATGTAGAGAAGCATGTAAGGATTTAATATTAGAAAAGCATT
>CANOYI010000194.1 GCA_947571515.1 uncultured Clostridium sp.
TTTAAATTTTCCTATAAACTCTTGATTTATGTTAGCAAGTTTCCTAATATATAAACACAATTAAAAAGCACTAGTATATTTGTTTATCCTTAACAAATATATTTAGTGCTTTCCTTTTTATATTTAATATTGATTTTCTCCTCTACCCTCTGGAAGAGCATCTGAATAATCTACTACAATTCTGATTCTGGTTATCGCTCTAATAGCTCTTACAATTTTGCTATTTTTAACTCTTTGCCATAAGCTTGGTTTTGCTTCAAATGTAGTATCTTCAACATATTGTTGTTGCTCTTGTACTGCAACTTGTGCAGGTTCTGCTACTACATTCTCTTCTGGTTCTTCAATTGGTGTTGGAATTGATTTTAAGGCATCTGCTATTTCAATTCCAATATAACTTAAAGCTTTAGATCTATCCTCTATTCTTTCCATATCAATTTCAATATGTAAATTAGTTTCTAAATTATTAATTCTAGCATTTAATAATTTAACAGCATCTTGATAGTTTTCTGTTTCTTCTCCTTTTGATTTTCCTACAATAATTAGTGTTTCTATAATATCTTCTGAAAAAGAATTTGTTGCTTTTTTTACTTGTTCCTTCCAATCTCTTTCTTTATTTTCGGTTGCTTCTAATAATTCCTTTAATTGTCCAGCTAATGCTATATTTTTCTCTCTTTGTCGAATCAACTCTTCTATCTTTTTCGTATTTTCTTCAAATTGATTGGTTGCAAATTCAACTAAACCATAAGCTGCTTTATACACACTTGCAGGGAAATTCTTCTTTTTAGGATATTCTATTAGGTAAGCCTTAATTGACTCAATTAAATCTTTAAAGTATGAATCGTCTTCTAATTGTACGATTTGCTTTTTACTTTTTGGATTGATTAATTTTTGGATTTTATCTATATTAGATAACATCTTTTCTTCTGTGATAACCATTCTCACATTTACTATGCCTGATCTTGATCTAAATCTTGACATTGTAATGTACCTCCTTTTATCTTACGCATGGTTGCTTTTTATCTTTTACAATTACCATTATACATGAACTAACAAAAAACTACAAGAGATTTTATGGATTTTTTTTTTAATTTTTGATTACACAGATATTACAAAAATGTTACAAAGTATCTTAAAATTCGACTTTTTACTAATCTTATTTCCGTAGAGAAGAATTATTGCTCTGTAAGTAATAATCAATTAGCTGAACTACTTAATCTTACAACTAATCATGTTTCAAAATTAATTAGTTCACTTATTTAATTGAACAATTAAGAAATGTTAGTAAATTAAGAATACTTAATCCATTAAGGGCTATTTGTATCTCCTCTTTATAATTAAATTTCAATTGTTACCATTTCTAAATTTTCTATTGGTTTAACTTTTAATCCTAATATTCTGTGTATTGCATATATAACTCCGCCATGTGTAACAACTAAAATTTTTTCATCATGATATTTAGTCCTTAACACTTCTAAAAATTCAGAAATACGATTATCAAGAGCTTCAAAAGTTTCGCCATTTGGAGGAACTGTCTTATTTTTTAATAAGATTTGTTTTTCATCTGTATTAGGCATATTTTCCCAATCCCCAAGTCCCCTTTCAATTAATCGCTTGTCATAAATCACATTTAAATTTGGTACTAAAATTTCAGCGGTTTGCATTGTTCTTTTTTTAGGTGAACAATAACAAATATTAAAATCAGTTGGAAAACTTTTAGACTTTTCTTTAGTATCTTTTAATCCCTTTTCACTTAATTCACAATCTATTTGTCCTTGAAGTAATTTTTTCTCATTATATGTACTTTCTGCATGACGTATTAAAGTTATTTTCATACTACACCTTCTTATAATAAAATTTTAGATTAATTTCATGAGCATCGTAATATTTTAAAATGCTTTGCATTCTTTTATCTTGCTCATTTTCTTTTACCTCTTTCTTTATATCATATCTATATATAGCTGTAATTGTTGATGATATTACAAATAAGTCTGAAATTCCTGCTAAATATGCTTTAGCAAAAAAATCATAAATGATCCAAGATGTTAGATTTCCTAAAATTAACAATCTTACATATTTTTCTTTAAATTGCCTAAATGTGATTTGCAAATTTATGTAAATTATGTTATACTATAATTAGTTTATGTTGTAACCTCAAAAGGTTGTTTTTCATCTTGGGGGGTTATCCTCCAAGATTATTTATCAAGGAGGTAATCATTATGAAAAGAAATGAGATTTTTCAACTGATAACAGAAGTTCGGGAGAATGGGATTCCTGGAAAAGGAATAGTGGCTTACGTCATGATAGTTCCAAAGCCAACTACTACCATTCCTACAACAAAAAATGTCAGAGAAACAGTCGGAACCAAATCTGATATATTTGAATTTTCCGGTTGCTATGCGACAAGTTTAGTTGGTATTACTTGTGAGCATATTGAATATTTTATAAACAAAGCACTTAATGGCTCTGGCGTTTCAAATGCATATGGAGTATTTTTTTGCTAATTTCATTTCTATGCTCTCTCGGTAATGGTTTTACTGAGAGAGCATTTTTTATTAAAAATTTGTTTAGAAAAAGGGAATTGATTTCACGAACTATCCATATTATACTTTGATTAATTCGAATTTAATAACAGTATATATATTGTTTTAAAACTTATAAAAACGAGGTGTAGATATGGAGAATATAAAAAATTTATGGCAATACTTATGAGGTTCTAATGGTGCCCTAACTAGACACGTTTGCGAAATCGGTAGGGCAAAAAAATATTTATTTTCAACTCTTAAATGTAGTTATATCAATAGTTTGCAAGAATTATATTTGCAAATTTATTTTTTGACTATATTTAATGTAACATAAAATAATTAAAATTACAATAGCTAAATCAAAAATAATTTTTTCAAAAATTTGTTTTGTTCGCTTGTATTTTATCTAATAATGTTGTATAGTTGTAGACATAGAAAATGAGAATAAGCGGAGTGTGTTGCCACCTTTGACAACTTAGTGTTTACAAAGACCTCCACAACTTAGTTTGTGAGATTGAATATAGGAGGTGGTTAATATGGTAGAATCAGCATTAATAATTATTACATATCTACTTTTCTACGGATTAGTAGCAATGACTATCATAAATATTGCCTTGTTAATCATCATCTGTTGGTTACTTCATAGGCAATAAAAAATAAACCATTCTGCTTTGGCGAGTGAAATGGTTTATTAA
>CANOYI010000195.1 GCA_947571515.1 uncultured Clostridium sp.
GCATGAAGAGTAATCTAAAAGGTCAAAATTTTTCAATCATGCCTCTTTTGTTCTTTAAATCGTAATATATTTAAGCTTTTAAGGATAGAATAATAATAAAATTCACAAAAATAGTTGATATTTTTTACATTTTAATATAAAATCTAAAAAGACAAAATAGGGAGGCAAGAAAAAATGATAACATTGCAAGATATCATAGAAAATAAAGAAGTAGAGGCTCTTATTCAAGGAGCACAAAAGCAATTAGATGGTCTTCGGTTATACAGAACATAGTCACAGGCATATCTCTATTGTTTCGCAAAGAGCAGGAAAAATATTAGAAACATTAGGATTTCCAGAACGAACCATTGAACTTGCCAAAATAGCGGGATATTTGCATGATATTGGAAATTGTGTCAATCGTGTAGACCATGCCCACAGTGGAGCCATACTGGCGTATAGTATTTT
The DNA here is from genome assembly GCA_947571515.1 of uncultured Clostridium sp. Classification (GTDB taxonomy): domain Bacteria; phylum Bacillota; class Clostridia; order TANB77; family CAG-508; genus CAG-269. The sequence continues at coordinate 448 of CANOYI010000195.1, forward strand.
AAAAGATATGGGGATGCCAGTAGAAGAAAGAACAGAAATCATGATGGCAATTGGCAATCATGATGAAAATACAGGAACAGCGGTTAGCGATATATCAGCAGCTCTTATCTTGGCAGATAAATCAGATGTACATCGTGATAGAGTGTTAAAGAAAAATTTATCGACCTTTGACATACACGATAAAGTAAATTATGCGGTAACTGATGCAAATTTGACAATTGATAGCAAAGACAAAAGAATTGTATTAAAATTAACAATCGATACGAAAATATGTCCAGTATTAGACTATTTTGAGATTTTTATGGACAGAACAATGATGAGTAAATATGCAGCCAAATATTTAAATATATGGTTTGAATTACTTATTAATAATACGAGATTATTGTAGATAAGAAAGGAATGGAATTTGAAATGAAAAAAATAAAAATATTAACAATTACATTAGCAATTACAGCAATTACGATGATAGCTTTTTTTGGTGTTTATAAACAAGTACAAAACAGAATGGAAAATCAAGTAAAAGATTATAGTGATGCTATGGATTTAAAAGGTAGCAGAAATGTTACATTAACCGTAAATACAGAAACTACAACAACCATACAGGATGCAGAAGGAAAGGTAATAGAGGAAGAATTAACAGATGAGCAAATAGCAGAAAAAGGATATACGAAAGAAGAAATGCCAAACAATAAAGAAGAAGTCAAAAATGTCCAGAATTATCAGGCTTCTAAAAAAATAATAGAAAATAGATTAAAAAAATTAGGGATTCGTAATTATATCATAAGATTAAATGAACAAAATGGCGATATTGCCATAGAGCTTCCTGAAAATGACCACACAGATAGTGTCATTAGCAATGTTAAGACAACAGGAAAATTTGAGATTTTGGATAGTGAGACCAATGAGGTTCTAATGGATAATAGTCATGTTAAGACAGCAAAAGTTATGTATGGCTCAGGTAATAGCACAACAAGTAGTGGGACTTCTGTCTATTTAGATATAGAATTTAATAAAGAAGGAAAAAAGAAATTAGAAGAAATTAGTAATCAATATGTGAAGGTAGAAGATACTTCAAAAGAAGAAAATACAACAGAGGAAGGAAATACTGACAACGAAAATCAAGAAGCTTCAGAAAAAGAAAAGAAAATTACAATGAAAATAGATGATGAAACTATCATGTCAACTAGTTTTGATGAACCTGTTAAAATAGGAAGATTACAATTATCAGTTGGTAGCAGTGCAACAGATACCGATACTTTACAAGGATATGTTGAACAAGCTAGTAGTATGGCAACTGTGTTAGATACAGGAAATATGCCAGTAAAATATGATTTAGGTCAAAATCAATATGTGTTATCAGATGTTACAGCAAATGAAATGCAAATAGGAATTTATGTAGTATTAGCCATTGTAGTAATAGGAATTATTGTGTTATTCATAAGATATAAAGCGATTCGGAGCACTAGGAACGATTTCTTTTATTGGATTTATTTCATTATTGATGCTAGTCATTCGATATGCTAATGTAGAATTGTCAATAGAAGGTTTATTAGGAATAGTAATTGCTTTTGTATTAGATTATATACTAGTTAGCAAATTATTAGCAAAAACAGATAGTAAATTAGAAGTGTATAAAGAGTTTTTTGTAAAAATCATACCAATTATGATATTAGTTATTTCTTTCTGTTTTATTGCTTGGACACCAGTTAGTAGCTTTGGTATGGTAATGTTCTGGGGAATTGTTTTAATGGCAATTTATAATAGTATAGTAACCAATAGTTTATTAAAAATAAATGCAGGAAAGGAAAAATAGAAAATGAAAGAGATAAGCCAAAAAACTAAAATAGTAGCACTTGTGATAGCAATTATTGTTATAGTAGGATTGATTGTCACTTTAACAGTAGGTTTCAATTTTGATTTAAGATATCAAGAAGCAAAAAAAATACAATTATATTTAGAAAAAGATTTTGAAATAGCAGACATCAAACAAATAACAAATGAAGTATTGCCAAACGAAAAGGTTATGCTTCAAAAAGTAGAAGTATTTGAAGATACTGTTAGTATTATGGCAAAAGAAATTACAGATGAACAAAAAACAAGTTTAATTAACAAAATAAATGAGAAATATGAGCTTGAATTAAAGGCAGATGATATCGATATTACAACGATTCCACATACAAGAGGAAGAGATATAATAAAACCATATGTTGTACCATTTATGATAGCAACTGTTATTATATTGGTATATATGGCTGTGAGATATTATAAATTGGGAGTGCTTAAAACAATACTACAAACAGGTTTAACAGTGATTTTAGCACAAGCTGTTTTGATTAGTGTTGTAGCAATTACAAGAATTCCAATTGGTAGGGTTACGCTTCCATTAGTGTTGACGGTTTATGTGTTGTCATTGTTAGGAGTAACAACTTACTTGGAGAAACAATTAAGTGAGAAGAAAAAAGAAGAAGAGTAGAAAGAAAGACTAAATCAAGAAGCATAGTTTGGAAAGAGATGAACGATAATGTTCGTCTTTTTCTTTATGATTACGATTTTCAATCATATTCCTATTTTTAGCAATATTGATAAATTAGATTTAAGCTGAGAATTGTAACTCTTTAATGTTACTGTTCAGCCTACTCTTATATTTTTTAGTGAGAAAGCTTAATATATTATTTTTGAAATACCGCGTAAGCGACCAAACGAGCAAAGCGAGTGCGATTGGAGCAACTTACAGAC
>CANOYI010000196.1 GCA_947571515.1 uncultured Clostridium sp.
AAAGGTTGGTTGCTCCAAATCGCACTCGCTTTGCTCGTTTGGTCGCTTACGCAGTGTTGCAAAATGATATATTACAACCCTCACTTGCAAAAAGTCGAAACTTGAACATAAAAACTATTGCAAAAAAATACAATAAAATATATAATGAAAACAATTATATGTAGATTTAAACTGAGGAAGGATGTTAAAAATATGAATAAAACCAAAAGAAAAATATTTGAAACATCAATGAAGCTATTTGCTGAAAAAGGATATGATGCTACTAGCATTGAAGAAATAACTGCGACTGTAGGAGTGGCAAAAGGAACTTTATATTATCATTTTTCGAGTAAAGAAGAAATCTTCAACTTTTTAGTGGAAGAGGGAATTAAGCTTTTACAAAATAGTGTTGATATTAAAACAGCTAAGTTTTCTAATTATATTGATAAAATGAAAGCGATTATATTAATTCAAATAAAAATAGTAATAAAATATGAAGATTTAATTACCATTTTATTAAGTCAATTTTGGGGACATGAGCAAAGACATCAAAAATGTCAAAGACATATTTTAGAATACATTAGCCAAATAGAAAATATAGTAGAAGAAGGAATGAAAGCAGGACAAATTAAAAAAGGAAATTCACAAGCCATTGCTTCTGAAATATATGGGCTTATTTGTTCAAGTTTGGTTTACAAAACGAGGAATAGAGAAAATATGGATACAATGAAATTATTCAAGGAATTTGAAAATACAGTGATAGAAGGGTTGAAAGTGAAATGAGAGAACCAGTTCATAAAATGCCAAAATATGAAAATTTGAAAGAAATGCTTGAGAAATCAGGAAAAATGTATGGAGATAGACCAGCTTATTTATTTAAAACAGAAGAACCAGGAAAATTCAGAAAAATTACGCATAAAGAATTTAGAGAAGATATTAATTGTTTAGGAACGGCTTTGATTGACTTAGGACTAAAAAATAAAAGGGTTGCTGTGATTTCAGAGAACAGATATGAATGGGGTATGGCTTATCTTGCTGTTGCCACAGGTACTGGAATCGTGGTTCCTCTTGATAAAGCCTTGCCAGATAATGAAATAGAAAGTTTGATTTTGCGTTCAGAGGTAGAAGCTATTTTTTATTCCAATAAATATGATAATGTTATGAATGAAGTAAGAGCCAAAAATAATAGTAAAGTAAAATATTTCATATCTATGGATTTAGAAAAAGAAACAGATGGTATTTATTCTCAAAAAGAGTTGATTCATAAAGGAAAAGAATTATTGGCAAAGGGAAATAGAGAATTTTTAGATACTAAAATTGATAACGAAGAAATGGGAATTATGCTGTTTACATCAGGAACAACAGCTATGTCAAAAGCAGTTATGCTATCTCATAAAAATTTGTGTGCTAATTTATTTGATATTGCATCTACCATAAAAGTAGATGAAAATGATGTATTTTTATCCTTTTTGCCATTGCATCATACGTTTGAATGTACAACAGGTTTTATCTATCCTGTCTCAAAAGGTTCAGCGATTGCTTTTTGTGAAGGAATTAGACATATTGCAGACAATATCAGAGAATATCGTATAACTGTTATGGTTTCTGTTCCAATTCTTTTTGAAAATATGTATAAAAAAGTAATGAAAAATATTGAGAAAAAAGGTAAATTAGAAACCGTAAAAAAAGGAATCAAAATCAGTCAATTTTTATTAAAGATAGGAATTGATATTAGAAGAAAACTATTCAAAGAAATACATGACAATTTAGGTGGACGATTAAGATTATTTGTAGCTGGTGGTGCAGCATTAGATCCAGAAACAGAGAAAGGATTTAATGAATTGGGGGTTGCTATGTACCAAGGATATGGACTAACAGAAAGTTCACCAGTAATTGCAGCAGAAGATGACAAATATAGAAGATTAGGCTCTATTGGAAAAGCCTTCCCAAGTTTAGATGTCAAAATAGTAGAACCAAATGAAGAAGGAATTGGAGAATTAGTAGCCAAAGGACCATCTATTATGTTAGGATATTATAACAACAAAGAAGCAACCAAAGAAACAATTGATGAAGAAGGATGGCTACATACAGGGGATTTAGCTAAAATTGATCAAGATGGTTACATTTTTATTTCGGGAAGAAAGAAATTTGTGATTGTATTAAAGAATGGAAAAAATATTTATCCAGAAGAATTAGAAACTTTAGTAAATAAAATAGAAGGAATTAAAGAAAGTTTTGTATATGGCAGACCAGAGGAAGATGGAGACTATAAAATTTGTGCTAAAATCGTATATGACAAAGAATTGGTAGAAGAAGTTTTTGGAACTTCAAAAGAAGAAAAATTAAAAGAATTAATTTGGCAAGAAATTAAAAAAGTCAATAAAACAATGCCAGCCTATAAATATATTAGGAAAATTACGATAACAGATAAAGAATTAATCAAAACTACTACACAAAAAATTAAAAGATTTGAAGAAATTAAGACAGTCGTAGGCGAAGCGTAAGCAAGGGGACTCAGGGAGTCGTTCCTTAAAGTCCTGCGGTCCAATAAACCGTGCCGGTTCGATTCCTGCCATCTGCACCACAGACAATTTTCGTCGAACTTTTTGAAAGTCTTGATATAACTTAATTTTAAGACTATGAAAAATTTGATGAACACAAAAATCTTATTCCAACTCTTAGGAGTTGGACTTTTTTTGACTAAAACTATTGAAAAAAGGAGGTTTTTGTGATATTATGTTACATATTATTAAAAAACAAATCAATATGAGTGATGAACTACACTCTAAAATCAAGTGGGCGTGTCGTATAAACTCCATTAAACAACAACCCGAAATCATTGATCGGGTGTTTAAGAATAATTGAACATACGAATTTAGCGTATGTAGAGCCCCATAGAGTAATCATAAATAACAAATTATTGTTATTCTTTAATGAACATGATTACTTCTACGTAACAGATTTAAGGACAAAGTATCCAATGTCCAAGTTACAAGAATACATATCATAGGAGAAAACGACAAAACATTTTAGAGTTTTAAAAAATTATACTATATTGGTTTATTTGTGTTTTTTAAGAGAATTATAGAGATAGTTAATAATAAATATAAAACTCTAAAGTGCTAATAGCCAAACCTATGCTATGTGGCACTTTTTTAGTTGCCTTTCTATTCATAATTTGGAAGGAGGA
>CANOYI010000197.1 GCA_947571515.1 uncultured Clostridium sp.
AATAAAGGCTCTATTGCCTATCTTATATATCAATATGAGAAATTATTCGGTATCAGTACAGAAAGAGCCGCAAAATCCAATATAACGAAAATGACACCAGAACTAATAGCAGAGATCAAGAAAATGGATGAGTATTCTAATCAAGCAAGATTTTTAGCAAAATATAATATAAAGACAGAGCAAGAATTACTAGATTTTGAAAAATTTGCTTATGAAAGAGTTAATCCATTGAAAAGTAAAAGAGAAAATCTTTGGAAAAAGCATAAAAGAGCAAAAACAGATGAAGAAAAACAAGTAATAGAAAATGAAATTGTAGAGCTTTCAAAACAGATTACTCCAATTACAGAAGAAATAAGACATTGTAATAATATAGTGCAAAGAGTAGACAAAATTAGGCAAGTTCAATTACACGAACAAATAGAGCAAGAAAAAGCACAATTTGAAAAAGAGCAAGAAAAGAATAAGAAAGGCAGAAACAAAGCAAGGTAGATTATTCTATCTTGTTTTGTAAATCGGTTGATAAAAGCATAAATTTATGATACTATTTATATGCACAAATAGTAAGGAGGATTTTATATGAATAAAGTTGCTTTTATAACAGGTGGATCTAGGGGGATTGGAAAAGCTATTTCTGAAAGATTTGCTAAAGAGGGATATAATATTGTTATCAATTTTAAAGAAAATGTTAACAGGGCTGAAGAATTAAAAGTTGAGTTGGAAAGTAAATATAATGTAGAAGTAATGCTTGTAAAAGCAGATTTATCAAATGAAAATTCAATAATTCAAATGGTAGATAAAATAATTGATAAATACAAGAAAATTGATGTATTAATTAATAATGCAGGAATTGTAATAGATAAAGAGTTTGATGAAAGAACAGTAAAGGACTGGACAGAAACTATAAAAGTAAATTTAATTGCACCATTCTTACTTACAAAGTTGATTGGAAATAAAATGTTTGAAGAAAAAAGTGGAACTATTATAAATATTTCAAGTACAAATGGAATTAACACTTATTATCCTTCAAGCGTAGATTACGATGCTTCAAAGTCAGGACTGATAAGCTTAACATATGATTCAGCAGTTCAATATTCTCCATATGTAAGAGTAAATTGTGTTGCTCCAGGTTGGGTAAATACAGAAATGAATATGGATTTGGAAGAAGATTTTGTTAAAGATGAAACAGAGAAAATTCTTGTAAAAAGATTTGGAGAGCCAAAGGAAATCGCAAATGTTGTTTACTTTCTTGCAAGTAAAGAAGCAAGTTTTATAAATTCAGAAGTTATAAAAGTGGATGGTGGATGGTATTAAAAAATTACAATCTGAGAGTGAGGGAGTATAATGAAAATAATAACATTATGTGGAAGTTTAAAGTTTAAAAAAGAAATGATGATCGTTGCAGAGAAAATGGCTTTGAAAGGTAATTGTATTCTTACACCAGTTTATTCAGTATTAGAGAATTATGAAAGAACAGATGAACAATTAAAACAATTAAAAGAGGCTCATTTTAAAAGGATAGAATTATCTGATGCAATATTAGTAATAAATAAAGATAAATATATTGGAAAAAGTACAAATTTAGAAATAGAATATGCAAAAAAATTAGGAAAAGAAATTATTTATTTAGAATAAGATTAGTTATACAATTTGAAAGAGTGATAAAATATGGAAAATATTATGATTAGAAACATTGAAGAGAAAGATATTCCAAGTGTTGTAGATATCCAAATAGATGGGTGGAAATCAGCATATAAAGGAATAATTGATGACAATATTTTAAAGTCAATGAATAGAAATGAAAGAATTGCAAAAAGAAAAAATGACTATAAAGAAAATGGTTTTATAGTTGCAGAATTAAATAATCAAGTCGTTGGATTTTGTAGATATATTGATAGTAATAAATTTACACAAGATATACCCAATATAGATTGCGAATTATTGGCACTATATGTTAAGCCAAAATTAAAATATAATGGCATAGGAACAAGACTGTTTCAATTTGTTATAAATGATTTTAAAAGTAAAAATAAAAACAAGATGATATTATGGTGTTTAAAAGATAATGAGCCATCTAAAAAGTTTTATACTAAAATGGGTGGAAAGATTAGTAACGAAAGAACAATAGAAATAGGAGAAAAAGAATATTTAGAAGTTGGATTTGAATATAGTATCTAACTGCAAAATTACAATAAATGGAGAAATGCTATGAAAGATTTAAATAAAGATGATTTATATAAAGTATTAAAAGAACCTACACTAGAAAATTTTAGAGAGTTATTACAAAATCATATGGGCGAAGAAGATTATTTAGACTTTAAAAAAGATTGGGAATCAAATGAAAAAATGTCAAAGCATATGCTGGCAATGGCAAATTCTGGTGGAGGTTGCATTATATTAGGTGTTGAGCAAAATGGAGATGGCTCATTCAATATATGTGGTTTAAAAAGTTTAGAAGATCCAGCTAAGTTAAAAGAAGGAATAAAAGGAGCAATTCCTGATTCGTTAGAGTATTTAATTAAAGACTTTAAATATGAGTCATCTGAGTATAAAGCAATGGAAAATAAAAAATTTCAAATATTAATGATAAAGGATAATCCCAAAGATTTGCCATATGTATGTTGTAGAGATGGAAATGATATAAAAGATGGGGAAATATATATAAGAACAGGAACTGAAAGTAGAAGAGCTAATAATTATCAAATAGAAAAAATAATAGATAGGAAATTAAATGCTTGCAAAATACCGAAAAATAAAGATATATCATTAGAAGAACATTTAGACCATTTAAAAATATTATACTCTGAACTTACATATACCACCGATACTGGATGGATTTCTAGTTTAGCAAAAGTATTAACTGGTATTGGGAATAATAAAAAAACAGAGAAAAAAGAATTATATCCAAAAGAAGATTATGATGATTTTATACTTAAAGTATTAAATAAAAAGAAAAAAAGAATAGAAGAAGAACTTGATATTCTAGACCAATAAAAAAGATAAAAAAATTGCATTTGACAAAATAAAAAAATAACTGTATAATAGAGATAGAAAATGAGTAACACAAAGTGTGTTGCCGAGAATATGATTAATAAACCATTTCACTCGCCAAAGCAGAATGGTTTATTTTTTATTGCCTATGA
>CANOYI010000198.1 GCA_947571515.1 uncultured Clostridium sp.
GTTTTCCATCTGATGATATAAAATCTTGTAACCAACTAAACCAATTTCCAAATGGGCTTCCAAAACTTCCATGTATTATAAAATAATTTTCTTGCATTTTTAACACTCCTTATTTATTATATTTTCTTTCTTTGCTAATTTTACTGCATCTTCTATTTGTTCTTTCCCAACATCTCCCCAATTTAATAAGTTAATGGTTTCTTTAGGAGTTTTGAAAACTCTTTCATACAGTTTTCCATTATCTAAATCAGCCCTATTTTCAAATATTTTATCAATTTGAGCAATCATTCTTACTTGTGCATATGGTTTAACTCCGTTATCTTCTTCTACTAATTGATATCCTAACAAATGAATATTTTTTAATGTTATATTTGCCTCTTCTATCAATTCTCTTTTTAATGTATCTTCTATGGATTTATCTTCCAATTCTGGTTTTCCACCTGTCAGTTTATATAATCCATCATCTATTCTTAAAAATATATTTCCATCTTCATTAAATACAATTCCATAAACTTGTTTTATTTCTATATCTTTTGGAACTATTCCTTTACACCATTTATAACTAATCATATTTTTCTACCTTTATTTCAAAATTTCCTTTATATCTTCAATATTATTGAATAATATTCCCTTTAATCCAATATCATTAGCACTTGTTATATTTCTTTTAGTATCATCTATTAAAATTGATTTCTCTATATCTAAATTATATTTCTCAATTAACTTTTGATAAATCTCAACATTAGGCTTACTTATATTTTCAAAACAAGAAAATACTCCTCCATCTGCCAGTTGTATTATTTCAAAACTATCCTTAATATAATTATAAGTATCTTTTGTTATATTTGAACACAAATATATTTTATAGCCCTTTTGTTTTAAACTTTTATAATATTCTATCATTTCTTGTTTTGGTGGTAACATATATTTTAAATTTTCCTTGCTAAGTATCTGTTTTATTTCATCTTTATACTTTTGATTTTCCTTAACTAAATATTCTATTAATTCACTATTAGTTATAAATCCATTTAAGCAATCTTTCCATTTCTGATTATAAAAAATTATATCGTTTAGTTCTTTTCTTTTACTATCTTCTATATTTAGTTTGTCTAAATATGTTTTTGGATTGTAGTCAAGCAACACTCCACCTATATCAAATATTATGTTTCTAATCATTACATTCTCCTATCATTAATTTTACTACACATAACTTATGATTAAATTGTGTTTTTATTATTTCATAACTAATCCTCAAACATATTTTTTCTACTATATTTTTCACAATTCAATTCTTCTTTTAAATACATACATTCTTGTAAATCTATATCATTTATATTTGCTAAACAAACTATGTAATATAACACATCTTGAAGTTCTTCCTCTATTGTACCTTTTATAGATTCTCCTTTTTCCATTCTTTTGTTTTTTCTTATAACTTCTGCAAGTTCTCCTACTTCTTCCATTAATTTTAACATATATTTATCATTTGAATTGTTTTTGTGGTCTATGTTTTTTATACACTCTTGCAGTTTTCTAATAGTTAAATCATTCTTCATGTTTTTTATCTCCTATTAATTTAATATTTTTTCTAAAATTTCAACTTCACAATTTGTAGCATCTAATAATGGGATATCAAAATAACTACATGCCTCTGCTAAAGCAGTTCCCCATTGACCTGCTCCTGTTTCGGTTGTCAGATTTGTAATTCCCTCTTTTTTTGCATAGTAAACTTGTGCTATTGCAGAATTCAATTTGTGACTTCCCGATGTATTGTTTCCCTCAAATTTATAATAAATTTTAGCAGGAGTTTCTAAATATTTTTCAAGATTATAGGCACGAATTAAAGGTGATGGTCTATAAATTCTATACATCTCTTGCATTTCTTTTGGTATATCTACATATCTTGTTTCATTATCTAATTCTTGTTTTGCTAATTCTTTACAAAATACTGGTAGTAAATCTTCTACAGTAGCTTCCTCTTTTGTAATAGGATTCAACATTGGTTCTGGCAGTTCTTTCATATCTGCCCTTAAATTGTAATATTGCTTTGGCATTTGTTCTTCTGTTAAATATAATCTATATGGATTTTGTTTTTTATTCATAATATCTTCTTCCTTTCATCTTTCATATTTGTAAATTTTTTGTGCCAGTATAGTTTATAGTGATTTCTAATAAAATTTTCTTGTTTCAACTTATTCCCTCCTAACAAAAAACAGAAGTATTTTTTATTTAATACTTCTGTTTTTTTTATATATTTAATAATAAATTTGAGAATTCCTTTAAATTTATACAAAAAAAACACAAGTATAAGTAATTATTCATCACCTATACTTGTGCTATTTTATAAAAAATTTATAGCATGATTAATGAGTATGGGTGATTTTTACTTTTTTCCCATACTAATTGCCAATTATTTAATTTTAAATTAGCTTTATTAATCATTTTCTTTTCTCCAATCTTTAATTTATTATATTATTATTTTAACTTAATGTGCTATGTTTGTCAATACAATTTTTTCAATTCTATATTTGTACAATTTATTCTACTAATGTCTTTGTCTTAACTTTTCTATTATCAAATTTATATTAGGCTGTGTTGGTGTAAATTTTATACCTTTCTTTAACATATGCATTACTTTTTTAGCTTTCTTTTCAATTTCAATTGCTGAATGCTCACTTGTTACCTTTAAATGATTTTGAGCTATTGTATATTCTCTTTCTATATATTCTTCAGTAATTGGAAACATATCTTGTATCAAGAAAACACTTTCTTTTCCATTATCTAATTTAATAATATGTATAATGTCACATGGCTTTTTGTTTTGAATTTTTTTATTCATTATTTTTCTATATTTCTCTACTCTGCTACTTAAAGGAATCATCCAATATAAATCTGTTTCTTCTTCCTTATAACAGTAATAATGTGGTCGATTTGCTTCTTTGTTTCCCTTTAAATATGGATCGTTCATTTCTTTAAAAAATTTATCTTTTACTATATAAAATCCTCTTTCTACCAATTTGTATCTTACTTCCTTTTTTATAAAAATTAATGGTTCTCCATCATCTAGTGGTGAAGAACCATACTTTCAACCCAACCATTTATATACCGCATATTGGTCAGCGGTAAACTTTCAA
>CANOYI010000199.1 GCA_947571515.1 uncultured Clostridium sp.
TCCTTAAATTCTTTGTCTAATAAATATGGTATCTGTTTTGGATAATACATATATTACTTCCTTTCAAAATTGAGTTTCACCAATTCCATTACTTCCACCTTTTACAATTGCATTATCTAACAAATCTTTTGTAATATTTTGCTCATAATATTTCTTCCAGTTTTCACTAAATCCACAACAAATTATAAAATTACAGCCTGTCAACTTACAATTATTAAATTGACATCTTATAAATGTACAACCTATTTCATCATTACCTTTTAACTCTTCTAATAAATTGTCTACTTTTCTTAAATGATTGCATAAGATTTTTTGTGGCTTTAGTTGCGTTCTGGGACAGGCACCAGTTGTCCCCAGAGGTGTGTTCTGGGACAGGTTATATTCTTTATTTTTCTTTCTTTTTTCTTGGCTTTGGAATGGGTGTTACTTTCTCTACTTCCGTTACAACTTTTTTGCAAAATGCAATATTATCAATATCTAATACATAATGTTCTTTAGCTCCTTTATAGGGATAGCCTGTTTCTGCATCTTTCATCATTTCTTCTATACATTCTAGTTTTTTTACAAATGGTACATTGTCACAAACGATAATGACTGGCTTGTCATTTACGTATATCATAAATTCTCCAAACATTTTCTTATATCTTATTTCTCCAATTCCACTGATTTGTTCACATACATATTCTATGTATTCATTTGTTGTTGCCATTTTAAACTCATTCCTTCCTTAAGGGCACAGATCTGGTTGGAAAAGAATTGGATATTTGGCTAGGCAAATGTCAATTATTTTTCAACCTTAATGCCTTATTTTTTGTTTTAATCATACCATAAAACCCAAAAAAATCATAGACCTATCTTAAAATCTATGATTTTTTCGTATATTAGCTTTATGAAGTTTCATTTTCTTTAATAGCATTATTTAATTCCTTTGCCATTTTCGTACCAACTCTATAATTAACTACGTACATTAGTACAAATATCACAGTATAGCCTATATAAAAGTATTTTGGCATATGTCCATATGTTGTAAATATATCCCAAAACCTATACGTCCAGCTATACATATAAATTGGAGGAACGATTAGCATAACCCCAAAATATCCGATTGCAAATTTAAGAATAACATTCATTTTCTTACTCGTAATCACTACATAGGCAATTGTTATTGCCACTCCTGACAAAATAGATATCATAAAATAATTATTGATTATCCCTTGAATTTCTAGTCTCATATAACTCCATACTGAACAACCTAAAGGATCATAATATTCTGCTAAAGAATGTTGCCCTTCCTCATAAATACCATTTTGAATATTTTGAAGATCCTCTTTCATTAATTGCTCAAATAGGCCTATCCTATTACCCAATTCTTGAATTTTGCTAGGATCTACTTGTGATAATATTTCATCGCTATCTACCAAAAGCTGATTTTCATCACACCAACTATAAAAAGCTGGTATCGTAAGCATTAAATAGACAACAACCATTGAAGTCACCATTACTAACAATACTTTTAATAATTTCTTCACCATTTCTTTCATTTCAAATTCCCCCTTTCCCTTAATAATTTCATAATTTGTGCCACTCTCCTTTTTGACACAATCTCTTGCGTGCCATCTTTCATTTTCACCAAAACAGTCCCTAACACGCTAGTATCAAAGCACTCAACTTGATTAATATGAATTATACACGAATTAGAAATTCTTATAAAATCTTTTCGTTTTAATATATCCTCCAGTTCATATAGCCTTTGTTTTATCTTATAAGTTCCCTCTTTAACCCTTACATAATTATTCTTATCCTTACTAAAAAAACATATCACTCTATCCAAATCAATAAAATATATCTTATTATTTTGGCTTGCCACAATCTGACTTGGCACAGCATTTATATTAGAAACATATTGAATCAAATTTTGTATCTCATCTGTCAACTCTGGTGCATTAATTGTAATAGACGTCTCTTCAAATTCACTTGATATATTCGTATTTATTTTAATCTCCATACCCTTTCTCACTCCTCATCTTAATTATACCATATTTGAAAGATATTTCAGCAAATCCTCAGGCTTTTCACGATAACTGTTACTGATTTTGCGACCAACGATATGTTTTGGGTGGCGACTTTGGGACAGGTTATCAATTGTTTCGATGTATGAAACATCAAAAAAGCAGGAAAATTTCTTATTTTTTCCTACTTTCAATTGTTTCTACGATTCCATCGGCTATTGCTTTTGCATAGTCTTTTTTATAATTATCTAATAATTGGTTGTCTTTTTCATCTGTTATAAATCCCAATTCAATTAAACAGCTAGGCATATTCGTATTTTTTAAAACATAGTAATCTGAATTTTCGCCATCTATGGTACCATATTTGACACCTCTGTTTTTTTGGATATCAGTATTTTGTAGTTTTTCTATTATGGCATTTGCAAGGTCAGTATCTTCTTCTCTTTTGGCACTGTTACACCATATTTCTATGCCATTTCCTGTTTTAGCACTATTTCTATGGATGGATACAAACAATTTAGCATTTTTTCTATTGGCTAGGTTACATCTTTCTTCTAAGCTGACTGCTTTGTCCTTGTCTCGAGTCATAACTACTTTTATGTTTTGCTTTTTTAAATACTTTTTCACTAATTTTGCTATTTCTAACGTATCATTTTTTTCATATCTTTTATCTAGTATTGCCCCTACATCATCTCCACCATGTCCTGCATCGATACATACTACTATTTCATTTTTATCTTTTAGTATCATTATAATGATTATGAATACTATTATTAGCAAAATAGTAATTAATAAAATTTTTACATGGTTTTTCATTCTATTTTTCCTTATTACTCTCCTTTTTGAAAACTTGATATTTTCTCAAAAGTCCTACATATATTTCTTGCAATCCATCTATCTTCTTAAAATCCTCTGGTTTCACTGTTTCTGGTAATCCTGTATCTATTTTTGACTCATCCAATATATATTTTACGAATTCAGCACAATAAAATGAGTGTTCTTTTTTAATTCTTTTATGAAACCCTACTGCAAATAGACCTAATGTATTAAAAGTATAGTTGGATCTATGTCAAGTTTTTGGACACTTTTTTTGAGAATTTTTTTATTTTTT
>CANOYI010000200.1 GCA_947571515.1 uncultured Clostridium sp.
CCTTTTCTAGCTGCTCTTTTTCTAACTTCGAAAGATCCAAATCCAACTAATTGAACTTTATCTCCTTTTGTTAGTGCCTCTGTTACAACTTCTACAAAAGCGTTTACTGATGCTTCAGCTGCTTTTTTTGTTTCTCCTGTTTTTGCAGCCATTGCTGCGATTAATTCAGCTTTGTTCATTTAAATTACCTCCTATAAGATTTAAATAGTTTTATTCTAAGTACATTGCTTGAACAAAAGCAATATGTACTTCTATTTAGAATAATTCGCCAAAAATACTGAAAATCCTTCTTTTTTTTACTTTTTTTTAATAAACTTTCAGTTTTTCCAGTACTTTACAGATTTTGTTACCTCCTGGCATCATTTCTATTTCCTCTTTTGAAAAAATTTTTAACGCTATAATTGCTAGAGCATAAATGATTACAGCAATTACGATTGCTATTATTGTTGCCAATTTTTGAGCAATTATTCCTGAAAGCGTTAAATAACTAAAATAAGAGCAAATTCCCATGATGATTACCGCAAGTATTGGTTTTACCACAAATTTCGAAAATGTTAAATCCAATTTTATCGTTTTTCTCAAAGATGTAATGGCAATCGTAAAGGCTACCAAATGACATGCCACAGATGCCCATGCTGCTCCATTTACTCCAATCTCTGGTATTGGTACTAAAATCAAATTCAAAATCAGTTTTACAATTACACCGACACCCCAATGATACAGCTGGCACTATCAATTTCCCATATCCTTGCAGTGCACCATTTATCGTTTGATCTAATATGGTAAAAATAATTGTCAAAGAACTAATTTGCAAAATCACTTCTCCTGCACTAGCATTGGGAAATAATAAATTTAAAATTGGTCCTGCAAATAAACACATTCCAACAGTACAAGGAAGTCCTATTAGCATAGAAGTCAATAAGGAAAACGATGTCTTTTGCGTAATTGTCTTATGAGCCTTTCGTGCTTTAGCTGCTGAAATAGCTGGCACTAGTGCCGTAGCAAATGCTACATTAATGGACAATGGTAAACTGGTTAGCATATCTACCTTTCCACCTAATATCCCATATTGAGAAATCGCCATATCTTCTGACATAAACTGTTTTAAACTTCTTACAACAGTAAAAGAATCAATATTTTTATTAAGAGAAGACATAATAGCAGTTAAAGCAATTGGAATAGAAACCATTAAGATCCTTTTAATAATTGTTATGACTCTTTCATATTTATAATTTACCGTTGTCTTTATTTCTGTTGCAATTTCTCTACTTCTCGTTTTATAGTATAAATACAAATAGCCAAATCCAGCAAAAGTAGCTAATGTAGTAGCTAATGTTGCTCCACCTGCCATCCATTCTGTAGAAGCTTTTGAAATAATAGCTATGATTTCTACTAATATAATCGTAAGTGTTGTCTTAAATACTTGTTCTAAACTCTGTGACCTTGCTGTTGCTTTAATATTTTGTCTGGCATTAAAATAACCTCTCATAACAGATGATATCGCCACAAAGAAAATAGCTGGCGACAAGGCAACTAATGTCATTTCCGCTTCTGGTATCTGTAGCCACAAATTGGCAATCCTATTGGCACCAAAAAATAGTAATAAACTTCCTACTAGTCCAATTATGGCAAATGTTGCAAAAGCAATCTTAAAAATTCTATGACCACCTTTATGGTCTCCTACTGCAATTCTTTCAGACACTAACTTAGAAATCGCATTGGGAACTCCTATGGATGATATAGTAAGTAGCATCGCATAAATTTGATATCCTGCTGCTACAATCCCATTTCCTTTATCCCCAAATCCTTCTCTATTTGTTAAATATAATGTATACACTAAACCCAATAATTTGATCAGCACTTGTGAAAAAATTAAGGTAATAACGCCTTGCATAAAAGTTTCTTTTTTAGGTGCTTTTTCTCTCACCTCTTCTTTTAGCATTCTACTTTTCATTCCTCATATATAAATTTAGGTTTTTAAATCTGGTTTTACCTATAAACCTTTATTTCATTTTACTTATTTATTATAGATTTAATTACTAAAATATTCAATACTTTGAAAAAATTTCCCCCACTGGTTCCGGGATTAAATGGGGACGTCTCCATTTAATCCCGGAACCAGTGGGGACTTTTCTCTCTTTTCTTAAATATTCTTATCAATATCTGGTAATAATTGTTTCTTTCTTGAAACAACACCTTCTAAAAAAGCTTTGTCATTTTCTAAATCTTTCCCAAATGCTACTTTTATAACACCTTTTTTTTCACCTAATGCTATGATTTCTGAGTTACTATTTAAAATATCTGTGATAGCTAATACAAACAAGCTTAATCCTTTTTCTTGAATCGTTTTTTGAATGACCGCTTTTAACTCTGTTTCTCTTTTTAAAACATCTTCGATGCTAACTGTATTTACTTGTGCAATTTCAAATTTTGTATCTTCTTTTTCGAATACTTTGGCATCAATATTGATTAGCTCTTCTGCTGAAAAATCATCTAAATCAGTTCCTGCTTTTAACATTTCTAATCCATATTCATTGACATCAATTTCGGCTATTTTAGCTAATTCTTCTAATGCTTTTTTATCAAATCTAGTGGTTGTTGGTGATTTTAACAATAAGGTATCAGATATAATGCTACTGGCCATTAAAATAGCATCTTTTTTATCGATTTCGAAATTATATTCTTTAAATTCTTCATATAGAATTGTTGCTGTACAGCCATAAGGTTTTGCTGTATAATATAGTGGTTCAGACGTTTCAAAATTAGCAATTTTATGATGGTCTGTTACCATACGTATCGTAGCTTTTTCAATTCCATCTGCACTTTGACTAAATTCGTTGTGGTCTACTAATATTACTTCTTGTCCTTCTTCTACTTTTTCAATTAATTGTGGTGCCTCTATTTTTAGATAGTCTAAAACAAATTGTGTTTCTTTATTGATATTTCCCAATCTGACCGCTTTTGCATTCCAGCCTACTTTTTTATTTAAACTTTCATGTACAAGACTAGAACAAATTGAATCTGT
>CANOYI010000201.1 GCA_947571515.1 uncultured Clostridium sp.
GAAGAAATATTCTCGTACAACAAAATTGTAGGAGAAAGAACAATAAAAGCGGGGTATAAAGAAGCATCCGTATATATGGGAGGAAAAGTAGTACCAGGAATAGGTGGAGGAATATGCCAAGTATCATCTACATTATATAATGCCACACTATTGGCAAATTTAGAAATAACATCAAGAAGAAATCACTATTTTATTACATCTTATGTATCAGCAAGTAGAGATGCTACAGTAGCATATGGCAGTATAGACTTTAAATTTAAAAACACAAGAAAGTATCCAATAAAAATAGAATGTATAGCAAGAAACGGAATATGCCAAGTATTTATATATGGAATGAAAGAAGAAACAGAATATGATGTAGAAATAATAGATCAAATAACAGAAGTAATCCCATATAAAACAAAAACAATAGAAACAAAAGAACTAGCAGAAGGTACTACGGAAGTACAGCAAAAGGGAGTAAACGGATATAAAAGTGAAGCATATAGAATATTAAAACTAAATGGAAAAATAATATCAAAAACATTATTATCAAAAGATTCATACAATCCATTAGAAGAAGTAATAAAAAAAGGAACAAGATAGTAAAAGGCATAACAATTTGTTATGCCTTTTTAACGAAAATAGTATCAAACTATTGACAAACTAAAGGGTACAGAGCTATAATAATAATGTTCTACATGCGCCATTAGCTCAGTTGGTAGAGCAGGTGACTCTTAAACAACGGTTGTACCAACTTAACTAAATCTTGAAAGCCTTTAGTATGTAAGACTTAGATAAAATATATAAAATATGTAAAAAATCAGTTTTGCCCAATGTTGCCCAACTTTTTAGGGTAAATGGGGCAGAATAATTAAATATAATATGGGTGACTAGCTCAGTTGGTAGAGCAGCTGACTCTTAATCAGAAGGTCGAGGGTTCGACCCCCTCGTTGCCCACCATTTCAACGATTTTCCCATCTCTAGCTTCAAAAATAAAGTTGGGCAAATCATTGACAGGAAAAAAGCTTATATAATTGTAGTTATATAAGCTCTTTTTTTAACTTGCTCTTGCATAAAATACATCGTTAAATACTTCTTGCATTTCTCTTTGTTTTACTTTTTTAGATATATTAATATAATATTTGTGTGTAGTATTGAAATCTGAGTGAGCCATAATCTTCATCAAAACTAACTCTGGCATTCCGTTTGTAATAACAGAAAGTAGCGAAACTATGTCTAAATACATAAGGTGTTACTCTATCAAGTTTATATTTAGCACATAGTTCAGGAAGTGCTGATGATAAAGTATCTGATACATAAGGCTGGTATGTACGTCCGTAAGAAACAGTAATCTTCGTTGCAAAGATTTCTACCTTCTTTTTTAAACTTTCTGTAGTTTTTAAATCTTTGCTTTTGACTTTCTTTATATTGTAATAATATATCTTTTAATAAAGGACACATTGGTATAGTTCTATATGATTCAGGTGTTTTCAAATCTGCATCAGACCTATAATGACCTATAACTTTACCTTTCTCATCATATATATTAAATGATTTATAGGCATTATTTATAATTATTTCATTATGTTTGAAATCAACACAGCTCCATTTTAAACCAGAAGCACATTCAGGACGCATCCCTGTAAGTAACATAGTTATAAAGAGAATTGACATTGGTGTATTTTCTTTTTCAAATGCTTTTATATATAAATGTTGATTTTCAGGCTCAATACAGCTAATTTCTTTTTCTTCTCTTTTTACTGGTTTCACTGGTTTAGGAACATCGTCCATAGGGTTTTCTGATTTTTTTATTAACTTATTTTTAATAGCAAATTGCATAAGTAAGCTACATACTATTCTAATATTTCTTTTATTATCATAAGAATCTGTTGTTTTTAATAAAGCATTTATTACATTAGCTGTTAATTGTTTAAAATACATAATCTTATTATTTTTGCAATAATCTAATATATATGTATTTAATATTCTATGATAGCCATCCACTGTGAGTTGTGAGAGCTTACGATGTTCTGTACTTTCTTCACATAGTGATAATTCATAGTTAAACCATTCCAAACAAAAATCCTCTAGCAAATAATAATCTTCCTTAACTTCTGCAACTGGTGGAGCAATACTTGTATCAACATTAGCTGTATTTATTATGGGTATCGCATTCGTTTGTAAATAGGGCATATTTGCATTTTTATTAAAGTAGGGAATAACATTACTACCTAAAGTAACTACATCTGTTAATTTTGAATTTATAGTGTTTATTTTATTTATAATACTATAAGTTTTTTCTGCTATTTCAGGTGTATTTATACCTAAATTATTTATACTATTTTGAAGCTGATATATCATTTTTTCATCTATTTTATATGTAATAAGTCCTGCTTCTGATAAAGAAATAATATAACTTTCTAAAGCTACTAATAAATTTAGCAAGGCTATAGAATGAGTTTTACCGTCCTTTATTTAATCTTGTACTTTTTGCACCTCCTAACTTTACTGTCATTCTTGCTTGATAATATTGTTCATTTATTTGTCTAATTGCTATCTCGTGGTTACGAGTTCGCTCTTGTATCTTTTCCATAAATCTATTTCCTCCTTATTTTTAATAGGCTGGGAATAAATCTATTAGAAATAAATTCATTCCCCAGTTTATCATTACTGTATTTTCTTAATCAACTCCCTGACTTTAATTTTTATAAGTTCCATAGCACTTACTTATAAAATCATCTAATCTTGTACTATCCACTAAAATTTTATGTGGTAGTCTGATTACTGGAGCTGATTTACTGCGAAGGAGTTTGTAGAAATTGTTTCTACCGAATATTTCCTACTCTTTTACGAGCTTCCTCAACTGAAATTAAAATTGGTTTTTGTTCTTCTTCCTTCATCTTTTCCTTCTTTCCGAAAACGGATATAAGGGGACAAGGAGTATTCTTATATTGTAGGTCTTATTTTGTTTTCTATTTAATTTTTTAATATATTCTTATTTTATTTCTGTTGAAACTTTTGTAGTTGTAATCTTAA
>CANOYI010000202.1 GCA_947571515.1 uncultured Clostridium sp.
TCTATTACTTGGAACGCAAAGAAATAGGAGTTTTAATCTACTTATTAATTCTCCTATTTCCTTAAATTCATCATCTGTTATACTGTCTACAACTGTTATTCGTGGACTTTCTTTCTTTTTTGAATATGATATAACCTCTTGCAATGATACTTGTTCCATTTTTTAACTCACCTCATCTCTGCCAGATTTTTGTTGCTTAAAATCCTGTTTTTCTTACTCTCCCAGCTGATGAAGTAGCTTAACACATTAATTTACTGCTAGTCAATAGCTTTTGTTTAAAAAGTGTTATAAGTTTTAAAATATGTCAAGTAATTTAATTTGTTTTTATTCTGCTGTGTTTAGAGTTCTTATTTGTTCAAGTAGCTTTTCAAGTTCTATTGAACATTGTTCTCCAATTACATTTATATATTTGAATTTTTTATTTGGTATAACGTATTTATCTATATTTTGTGAGATTTGTTCTACTAAAAGTGATAAATCTAAATAAGTGCTTTTCAAACATTCCTTTTGATTTTCAGTTATTTCTAAAGGCTTTGCATTCTTTATTATTTCATCTAAATTATCCATTTTGTAACTCCTTCTGTTTAAACTTTTCATTCAATAAATCTATTCTTTCTTGCAATGTGTAATTCTTCTCATCATTTATACTATTTTCTAAAATATAACTCACATTTGCAAGTAATGTTATGGATTTACTTAAAGCTGTTGCTATATATTCATAGTCTATATGATTTAACTCAGTTATACATTGCACATTAAAATTGATATTTTCAATAATTCTTTCTAAACTTGCAGAGTCTCTTATAACATCATAATTTCCCTCGCGAATATCTTTCTTCAACTCGTAGACTTTCATTAACAACACTCCTATTATATTTTTCTTATTCTATTAATATTTTACTAACAGTAAATAAAAAATAGTAACTTACATTTTTATAAGTTACTATTTAAAATTTTGTGTTTCCTGTGTTTTTTGTTATCCTTTTACTCTTTTTATATCTTCATCATTTAGTCCTGCTAGTTTTAAACCTTCATCTGTATATCCATAATCAAATGCTTCCTGACAGGCTTTATCTGCAAATATATATTTACAAGAATCAAAGAATAAATTAAAACTTATTTTGTTTTGCATTAAACTACTCATAGCTTTTAGTATTCTTGCATTTCCTTTTAATTCTCCTTCAAAATATTCAAATCTATCATAATCAAAAATATGGTCATAATATACATCTCCATAATTATTGATATAATATCCACAACCGTTCATATCAGAGCTGTCATGATTTCCTTTATCTAATATTTTTTGGAATTTCTCATTCCAATTACATAACCATTCTAAAACAAATACAGTTCTTTCATCTTCAACATCTGCTTCGGCATTAAATATTGTTCTTGATGGTGCTGTTAGTAAATCTCCTTTTTTAAATGGTGTAGGAATATTTAAACAAATACCATCTAAATCCAAGTATTCATCTGTACTATATATATTTATTAGTTTTAGCTGTTTATTTTCTATATTATATTTTTCTATAATTCTTCTGCCATTTCTATCTAAAGTCCTTTTTATTAGTTGTATCTTTAATATTTCATTATCTGTATCCTCTTTTAATTCTTGGTACAATGCCATACATACATCATCATAAGTTTTGTATAGATTATTACTTTCCTCAAACCTATGTAAATATGAATTTCTATAACAAATTTCATAAGTATATATCATATTCTCATCTGCCTGTTGCATTTCCTGTCTTAAATTTCTAACTCTTTGTATTTCTCCTTGTATCATATCTTTTACACTATCATAGTGTTTACAGTTTATTCTTTCAATTACTTCCATATCAGGATAATCTGTAATTAACTCTTGATATGCAGATATTTTTTCATCTACACTCATTCTTTTATTTCTATAAATTAGTACTGCCAGTTCTTCTGTATTAAATTGATGTTGTATTTTTCTACAATGCTCACTAATTGCTTTTGAATTTATTAAATTATATATATCCATCTTTTTATTTTTCCTCTCTATGTTCTGAAACTTCCATTCCATAAAAGTTTTCATCACAATTTAAACATAAATATTTATAGTCTTTTAAATCACTTACTAATAATTGATGTTTACATCTAGGACAATATCTATCTGTACCATAATTCTTATATAGTTCTGTTTCTATTTCTTTTGTATCTTCTTCATTCTCATTTAATTTATAATATTTTTCTAATAATTCTTTATAACTCTTTTTACATTTCCTATCGTGTTCCATCAAATCTTCTAATGCTTCTAATGTTCCACAATTTGAACATATTTCTGTTTTATTATCTTTTCTTGATATGGCAGGATAACCTACTATTGCATTTTTACATCTTGCACATACTTTTGTTAGTCCTACATAATAATCTGTTTCTCCAAATATTTTATTTGCAAAACATTTATTATTTTTAGTATCTAATTCTATATTCAAATTCATTAAAAATCTCCTTTCCCTAGAACTTGTTTTAAACAATGTTTATTTCTGGATAGATAACTTGTTGCTTATTATTTTAAATTTAAAACGTGGCAAACCTCGTAATGAAGTCCACTATTTAAAATTACATTTAAAACATATCTTATCCCAAAACCTTTATTATTAACTATGACTTATGCAGTCAGTGAAGTAGCTTACACCAGTATTTTATATTTGTCAAAGCCTATAAGTTTTAAAATATGACAAGGCATAAAAAAATTACTAAACAATATTGATAATTGTTTAGTAGTTGTGATATTATAATTAAAAATATAAAGTTCCAGTAGTTTATATTATATGAATTTTATTCTAATAGATTTTACCCAACTTTTTTTAAATTTTGCCCAACTTTTGGAGATAATATAAAATAATTTAAACTAATATAAACTAACTTAAACTAAGTGTCAAATTTTGAGAAGTATTGGTATGACTTTATTTGTTGGTGTATCCTTAGAGTAATTACTACTTCAAGAATTGCTCTAAATTTTGAACTGGGGTGTACTCTTAATC
>CANOYI010000203.1 GCA_947571515.1 uncultured Clostridium sp.
TTCAAAAATAATATATTAAGCTTTCTCACTAAAAAATATAAGAGTAGGCTGAACAATAACGGCATTTGTAAAAGAGTCGAAACTTAAAAATATTTATGATTTGACATAACTTTATATGTATGATACTATATACATAACGTTGTTTTAGAGGTGAAAAAATGAATTCGAAATTCCTAGAATTCCAAAAAAATTTAAAAGAACAGACAAATCAGGAAAAAAAATCAGGAAAATTAATTATTCTATCTGGAATATCTGGTTCTGGAAAAAGTGTAATTGGTGATATTCTAGTAAATGAGCACAACTATGCCTACATTAACAAATATGTAACTAGAGATTTTAGAGAGGAGGAAATAGAAGCTGTCAATCAAGGAAAGCCAATAGGAATACGACCAGTTGTAGGAAGATATAACAAGGCAGATGATAAAATAAAAAAGCAAGCTTTTCTAAATTTAAGGTTACCTTTATCTTATATTAACTATGATAATTATTACGGTTTTTCAAAGGATGACATCGATAACTACCTTAAAAATGGGAGAAATGCTGTCATTATTGTAAATGATATTGCACTGATACATGATTTAAAAAATTTATATGATGGAAATTGTTTCGCTTGTTACGTTCATAGATTTAATCCTAAAAATAAGCATATTTTTATGGAAATTGCTAAGCAACGTGGTGATACACCTGAAAATGCAGAAAAAAGATATCAGAAGGCAATTAAAGATTTCGATCGATATACCAACAATATTTCTTTATATGATTACACTCTATTAAATACAGAAAATAAACATGATAAGCTTTTACAAATGTTGCAAAATTTAGATAGTATAGATAGCAAAAAAAGTAAGACAAAAAAATCCATACAGCAAAGTTCTAGTCCCAAGATATATGTTTTTATTGGAAATCCTGGTTCAGGAAAAGATAACGCTTTAGAAATTATAAGAGTTCAAAGCATACTTCATTCTATCATAATGCCAAAGCATACTACTAGGAAGCGAGAAGAAAATGATGGAGAAGAAATGATTTGTCCAGAAGATGAACTATTTGATATGGATTCTTGTGATTTAACATACGACAATTATGGTAATACTTATGGAATTAATACTCAGGAATTAGATGAAAGATTAAAAGATGGTATTTCATCCAGTCTTATTGTTAGCAAACCAGAAGCAATTAGAAAATTGCAAACAAAATATCCAAACGAATTAGTCACTATTTATATACATGGTTTATCCAAAGAAGAATATATCTTACAAAAAAAAGAGCATTTAGATGATGAATATGTAAAAAAACACCTAGCAGAATATGAGCAAGCAGATGAATTTTATTATAATCAGTGGTTGGATTTTAATCACGTGATAATTGATAATGGTGATTCAACTGATGTAAAACTTCAAATTGACAATATCATGACATGTTACGAAGAAGGTAGAGATTGGTCTATGGCTAACATTGATAACTATTTAAAGGTTGCTAATCGTTATTCTGAAAAATACAAAAGAGCTATATCAAATGAAATACATACAAAGGAGGAAGTTTTATGAGTATAGAATTAATTGACGTTTTAGATGAAAATGGAGTAAAGACAGGAGAAATTTTACCAAGAGATGAAATTCATAAAAAAGGACTATGGCACAGATCGATTGTTGTTGCCATTATAAATGATAAGAATGAAATTCTTTTACAACAAAGGTCAGAACAAAAAGAAAAAAATGCTGGTATGTGGGATATCTCAGTAGCCGGACATCTTTCAACTGGACAAGATGCCTTGTCTGCAGCTGCAAGAGAAATTAATGAAGAAGTAAATATTAGTCTAGGATATCATGTTGATATTAAATTATTTCGCTATATGTTCTCGTATCGAACTACTCAAAAATTTTCAGATAATTTTATTGAAAACCAGTTCTATGATTTCTTTATTTTAAGAAAAGAAGACCTTAATATTAAAGATATTAAAATGCAAGAATCTGAAGTACAAGCTGTCAAATTTGTAGATATTAATGAATTAGAAGAAATGCGTAATAAAAAAACAATTGTAGATAGACCTCCTGTATATGATGAATTAATTAATTATTTACATAGATATTAAATACTCTATCTCATAGAACAATAGTGGGCTGATTGATATTTTATAAAATTTAATATGTAGAATTCAGCCCACGTTTAATTGTTCGTCCGCGAAAAATTGCAAAGCAATTTTTCTGTGGAATGCTTTTATATTCTAGGAAATTCAGAAAACTTTCCTAGAATATAAAAATTGGTTACTTAATCGTAATCAATTTTTTATTTATGTCCCTAACATCTTGTTTTACATTGTAAAAAATACTAGACAAAATGTTTCAACTTTCTACATTTTTCCTCATATGATATATAAAGTAACTTTAAAGTTACAAGAAAGAAAGGAATGATAAATATGGAAATGGATCATAAAAAACCTTTTTGTCCAGTTCTAGATGTTGACGGAGTAATCTCAGGAGGGAAACAATTTGATTTAGATATAACTTTACCAGAAGATAATCGTGACGTTATTTATGGAGTTGTAAAAAATTGTTTTAAAGAACCAGTTAAAGATGCTGTTGTTAAATTAGTGGAAGTTGTTTGTGAACAAGGTAAAGAAGAAAGAAGACCAATTGGTCATACTTTCACAGATAAAGAAGGCGAATTCGTATTTGGGCCTTTATGTCCTGGTAAAGAATATGCTCTTCAAATCTGGGTAAACGATACCAAAAAAATCAAAATTTGTGCCAAATGTCATCATGAAGGAAAATGCTTAAAAGGCGATAAATGCGACAAATGTGATTGTTTCATTGAAGACTGCGATAAATGTGAAAAGCATGAAAAAGAAGAATGCTTTGAAAAACCAGAATGTAAGTAATTAAAATTTAATGTGACAAGAGGGGCGTCCCTTTTTGTCACATTTATTATTTTATTTAAAAAATTATAATAACCCTTAATTAATTGTTTGAGTGTGACAAAAAGGGACGCCCCGCTTGTCACACTCGCTTACATCA
>CANOYI010000204.1 GCA_947571515.1 uncultured Clostridium sp.
AAAAAGAGTTTTAAAGCCTAATGGTTTATTATTTTTTAGAGTTAATTCAATAAACGATGTTAATTATGGAGCTAGAGAAGGAAAAGAAATTGAATCTCACTTATATGAAACAGGTGATGGAAGATATAAAAGATTTTTTGATGAGAAAGATATTGCAACATTCTTTGCAAATTGGGAAAAATTATATATTCACGAAGAAAAACTAGGAAGATATGGAGCAGAAAAAGTATTATGGAGAGGGGCTTTAAAGGTCAATAAATAAAAAATAGCATTTGACAAAATAAAAAAATGTCTGTATAATAAAGATAGAAAATGAGAGCCACAGAAATGTGTGCTACCATAAGTTTTGATAAAACACCACAAAGCTCGGCAAAAGCATAATGTGGTGCTTTTATTATTTGCTCAAAATTACTACTATTGCAATAATCAAGGCAAATGCTATAATAGTCATTCCTACTAAACCGTAGAAAAGTAAGTATATTATCATTAACATAGCTTGTTCTACCATATAGCACCACCCCCATTCTCACAGTCAAAACTGTGTATGTAAAGTGGTAGCACCCACACTGCTTATTCTCATTTCCTATGAATACTAATATACAACAATATTAGATAAAATACAAGCGAACAAAACAAATTTTTGAAAATATGATATACTTTAATAAATTGATTGATATTTGTATCAATCGTCAAGAGAGCCGAAAAAGTTGTAGATAACTACGTAAATGGCACCATAAGTGCGAATTTAACAATTCGCAGTGAAGAATGAATAGTGAATAGGAGAATATCGGAATAAGTGTGTAAACTCTAGAAAATAAAAATTGACTATGATACAATAGAAAAAATCATAGTCAATTTTTCTATTGTAAGGAAGGAGTAAAAAATGGCTAAACATCAAAAAATATCAGAAGAGAGAAAAAAGTTCTTACAGGAGTTTATTTCACAAAATAATATTACAACAGCTCAAGATATTCAAGAGGCACTAAAAGATATGTTTAAGGATACATTGCAGGAAATGTTAGAAGCTGAAATGACAACACAATTAGGTTATGATAAGTACGAATACACTGACACTGAGAAAACCAATTATAGAAATGGATATGGTTCAAAAATGATACATTCAAGTGCAGGAGACTTTAAAATAGATGTACCAAGAGATAGAAATGGAGAATTTGAGCCAATGATAGTAGAAAAAGGTTCAAATGATATTTCAGATATAGAGCAAAAAATAATTAGAATGTATGCAAGAGGAACATCAAACAAAGAAATTTATGAACAAATGAAAGAACTTTATGGAGTAAATATTAGCCCAGATATGGTAACATCAATAACAAATAAAGTTATTCCAAAAATAAAAGAATGGCAAAATAGACCATTAGAAAGTGTTTATCCAATTATATTTATAGATGCAACATACTTTAATGTAAAAATAGAACAAAGTATAGTAAAAAGAGCTGTATATATAATTTTAGGAGTAAATTTAGCAGGAGAAAAGGAAGTTTTAGGTTTTTATATAAGTGAAGTAGAAAGTGCAAAGCAATGGGCAGGAATATTAAATAATTTAAAAAATAGAGGAGTAAAAGATATACTATTATTATGTGCAGATGGACTATCAGGATTAAAAGAAGCAATTGGAGCAATATTCCCAATGGTAGAATTTCAAAGATGTATAGTCCATATGATAAGAAATACTGTTGCTTTTGTATCATATAAAGATAGAAAAGAATTATGCAAGGATTTAAAATTAATATATACAGCACCAGATGCCGATGTAGCATATACAAATTTACTTGAATTACAAGAAAAATGGTCAAAGAGAAAAGTCTCATTAGATAATTGGAGTAATAATTGGGATGCGATAGTTCCATTTTTCAAATTTGGACCAGAATTAAGAAAAATAATGTATACTACAAATGCAATAGAAAGCCTTAATAATAGCTATAAAAGAATAAATAAAGGACGTAGAATCTTCCCAAGTGAAATATCATTAGAAAAAAGTTTATTTTTAGCAACAGAAATAATAACAGAGCGTTGGACAGCAAAATACCAAAATTGGGGTGTTATTCTACAAGAATTAAAACTTCATTATGGAGATAGAATACCAAATACAATCACATTATAATGAAATTATGTTCACTTAACATATCCTTTTAAATAAGGTTTATTAAGTGAACTCAAAATAATAGATTTTTATTATTTACATTATACTAAAAATAGTGTATATTAAAAATATAAAAATTAGATACTACAAAATTAATTATAGTATCTAAACAATCATAGTTAATTCTAGTTTACACAGTAAACTCTATATTCTCGTAATAAGTTTATGTGTGATGATAATAATAATTGCTAAAATTTATACAGGGACTGTAAAAAAGTCCCTATTATTTTTACTTAAAATACTATTAATTTATGTATAAAACTACTCGATAGCCTAATCTTTCTAATGGTGATACTCCTATTAGCCTTGGAGAGTAAATTGAATAATCTCCTGGTGTATCAAAATATCCTCCTACACTATAATATCCTCTAGCCCTTACCCATCCATCTGTATATTCCATAACATTTCCTGCCAAGTCATATATATTGTTAAATTTATTTTGTTCTGATGCTCCTGTACTAATAATAATATTATTTTCCCATTTAAGTTTATTTTCGGTATATTGATATGTTTTTCCATAATCTTCTGAATATCGTCCTGTAAATCTATAACTATTATTACTAAAATTTCCGTATTTTGAAGTATTTTGTATATCTAGTCCACTATTGCTTAACCATTGCATTAAGTATAGCCATTGTATCGGAGATGCTAAATCGCTTTCTATATTATCATTTTCTTTATACATATTTTGTGCATTTGTTTTTGCATTTTTTAGACTTATAAAATTCCACGGAATTTGCCCTTTTTTACTAACTGGTATGCCTATAACATCATTTGTAGTAGCTGAATATTCTGTTATAGAG
>CANOYI010000205.1 GCA_947571515.1 uncultured Clostridium sp.
TTGGTTGCGGGGGATAGACTCGAACTATCGACCTTTGGGTTTAGCTACCTAAAATTTTCATTATAGACTGGACTATGTCTTTACCTTGACAATATCTGTAATATTGTTTTAGGTAGTGGGCACTAAATCTGGTTATTAAGGACACTCTATTCCTCCAGTAGTCTCTGCACCTTCTAAAAGTGTACTTTTAGCTTGGCTCAAAGTTAACATGATATTTAAAAATATTTTAGCCTTCTTTGAATTCACCCACAGTTCATCTACCTATTTCTAAGTAGAGCCACATTTTTCCTATATGAGCCCAACGAGCTGCCAACTGCTCCACCCCGCGATGTTTGTACATTTTCTATTATACATCTTTTCTATTGCTTTTGTCAATAGATTTCAAAATTTAAATTGCAACTTTTTTGCAAATTAGTTACTGGTCAGCCTACTCTTATATTTTTTAGTGAGAAAGCTTAATATATTATTTTTGAAATACCGCGTAAGCGACCAAACGAGCAAAGCGAGTGCGATTGGAGCAACTTACAGACGAGCCATTTTTATTCTGGAAGTTGCGACACACAAGGTATAAAAAAATAATATATTAAGCTGTCTCACAAGAAAACAAATAATAAGGCTGAACAGTAACGCAAATTAAGCTCTAGCATCTTTTTTCTTAAAAACTTATATATTTTTAATTGCCTTTATATTATATGCCAAATTCCAAAAAAAATTACAGAAATGTTATTATCTTTCATCTGGCAGAAATGATAAAAAAATTATTAAGAGAAATCAACTAATTGATAAAGCATCATCTAGCTCATATAATGCAGCTGATAATTTATATACTTTGCTTCTGAAGAAAAAGAACAAAAACGAGACATGAAAAGTAATTTAAAAGGTCAAAAAAATTTAATCATGCCTCTTTTATTCTCAATTATCATTTCAAAAACCCATTAATAATCTCCTCTTCTGCTTCTCTCTCAGAAAGGCCAAGAGTCATCAACTTAATTAACTGTTCACCAGCAATTTTACCGGATAGCAGCTTCATGAATCAAATTAGCATCTACACTATTGGCTGTAATCTCTGGCGTTGCTGTTACTTTAGCATTATCTTTAATAATCGCATCACACTCACTATGAGCAAAACATTTAGCATTTCCATAAATCTTAGAAACAAAAAACTGCTCAGAATCGTCTGTTGCAACTGACCTGGAAGTAACATGTGTACTAGCATTTTCTCCATCTAGTTTAACATCAAAAGTAGTTTTTGCAAATTGCTTTCCATGTGTCATAATCTTTTCGGAAACAACAAAATTAGTATTATTCTCTAATTCACCTCTTGTCTCTCTTATCGTAGAATCAACCCCTTTTATTTGGCTACTCTCCATTTCCATACTACTACCTGCTTTTAAATAGACTGCCGTGACTGGATTCAAAATTCTTTTTCCAGTCCCCTCTCCCTCGCCATAATGTTTTTCAATGTATTTTACCTTTGCTCCTTCTTCTAAAAAGAAACGATGAATTCCATCATGTTGGGAATCTTTATGATGATTATTATGAATTCCACAACCTGCTACGATGACTACATTTGCGTTCTTTCCAATATAAAAATCATTATATACTAAATCATTTAATCCACTTTCTGTTATAATAACTGGTATATGGATAAATTCGAACTTTGTATTTTCCTTTACATAAATATCAATACCTGATTTATCTGTTTTAGTAACAATATCCACATTGTCTGTTACTTTTCTTTCAATTCCTTTTCCATTTTTTCTAATGTTATAAGCACCTTTCGAAATATCGTCTAAATTGGAAATTTCATTCAAAAGTTCTTTATCAACTTGTTCTATATTTTTCTCCATGCTTTCCTCCTTTTCTCAATTAACACATCCTTCTTGCAATCCATCTTGTCTCTAAATTTTGCCACTCTTTACTAATAATAAATCCTATTTTTCTTAAGTTATTTTTTCATCTTATAACACTCTTTTTTAGCAAATGTTTTATTCAATATTTTCTTACTCTCTCCAATTTCTTCTATTTCTCCATCTTTCATCAAAATCACTTCATCTGCAATATTTAATATTCTCTCTTGATGAGAAATAATAAGAGTCGTCCCTTTAATTAGCTCACTCATTTTTTCAAATACATCTATTAAGTTAGTAAAACTCCACAAGTCAATTCCTGCTTCTGGTTCATCAAATATTGTTAGCTTAGCTTTTCTCAATGCAACAGTTGCGATTTCAATTCTTTTTAGCTCTCCTCCTGACAAAGAACCATTCACTTCTCTATCAACGTATTCTTTAGCACATAATCCTACTTTTGATAGCACTTCACAAGCTTCTATTTTAGACATATCTTTTTTTCCTGCAATTTTCAATAAATCATATACTGTTATCCCTTTAAATTTAACAGGTTGCTGAAAAGCAAAACCAATACCTAAATTTGCTCTTTCCTCTATACTTAAATTTGTAATATCCTTTCCTTCTAAAATAACCTTTCCTGAATCTGGTTTCTCAATCCCCATAATGATTTTTACTAAAGTCGACTTTCCAGATCCATTTGGTCCTGTAATAGCAATGAATTTTCCTATATCAATTGTTAGATTAATATGATTTAAAATTTTTCTATTTTCTCTTTCAAAACATATATCTTTTAGTTCTAATAACACTATTATTCCTCCATTCTTATGCTATATCTAGTATTTTCATACATTTTATTGCATATACTTTGTTCTGTCAAGTTAAAGTTTATTTTAAGTTTCGACTTTTTTGCAATTTTCTCGGCTAGGTGGCATTTGCTATTAAAAAAATGAACTTCTTACGCATAAGTTATCTGTAATTCGCTTTGCTTCATACAGCTAACAAAACTTTCCAAAAAATAATCTAAGAATTTCTAATTTTATTTTGGGGCACATTCATTATTTATTCTAAATATAGGAATTCGTATTTGAACGTGAAAGAG
>CANOYI010000206.1 GCA_947571515.1 uncultured Clostridium sp.
TTTTATTTTAACATGTCCTTATCTTTTCTGTCTAATTTAGTATAACCGATCCAACCACTTTCTATCAAGTATCTAAACATTTCTAACCATTTTAAAAATTTCTTTCACGTGCTCTTTGGCTACAATTTTTTGTTCTTAGTAAATGTCTAGTTTCAGTTTCCTATCGGATTATTCATACCAGTAAGTTCATCGAATTACTTTATACTTGATATATCTATTATACATGCTTTTGTTAGTTAAGGCAATTTATTTTCACTTTGTGTTGCGAAACTAAAAAGTTTCATATTGTTTCCTATAATATAAAAAAATGTGACAAAAAGGCACGCCCCTCTTGACACATTTTTTTATTTTTGAGTTTTTCTTTTTTTCCTATTTTCTTCAAATTCTTCCCATGATTTACTAAACTCATGATTGGCAAACATTTCTTTTAGCCCTGTAATCTGTTTCAATCGAATAATCTCATCTAGCTCCATTCCCAAATGTTTTGATATTTGCTCTTCTGACCAACCATTTTGCGTTAAAGTTAACACAATATGAGACATATCAATAATCTGATGAGTTCCTCTTGCTCTATTATGTCTGATTGTACTTGCCATACGATTTTCTAAATCTTTATCAATGGTAACAATTGGGATTTGCTTTAAATGAAAATACTCTTTTGCACATCGATAGCGGTGAAATCCATCTACTACAATGTAAATATCTTTTTTCTTATCATAATAAGTTACAATTGGTTGTGTATAGCCATCCTCTTCAATGGAATGTTTCAATAATTTCATTTCAGGAGGTGCTACTTTATTAGGGTTATAATCATTTGCGATCACTTTATCAATATCGACCATTTTTACATTTAATACAGGAAATTCTATTTCTTTCATTCTATCATTTCGTCCTTTCTTATCTATCCCCTTAAACTACTATTTTCTCTTTTCCTCTGTATAGATTGTTACAAAATTCTTATATTCTTGAGTTCCACTAATTTTAAAACCACATTTCTGATAAATTTCTGTATAACTTTTTGTTACAACACTATAGGTAATATTCTTTTCTTCTTTCACTTTTTTTAAAATCTCTTCTAAATATTTTTCTTTCGTAGTATATATGTTTTTAATTACATTTTTGCTAATAGATACCAGTGCCATTACCTTTTCTTCTTTTAAATAAACATACCATTCTTTGCTATCATCATCATAAATTCTATCATTTATTTGTCTCTCTATTGACCTTGAGCCGAAAATCTTTCCCATATATTGATAAAAATCTTCCTCTTTATTTGTTATTTTTTTTATCATAATCCTTCCTCCTATTTATAATTTTCTTGTATTAGTTTTTGTAATGTTTTATCATCTGTTCTAGTTGATGCATTTAACAGATTATCCCATTTATGAATCAATTGCATTAGTTCTCTATCATCATTTTTGGTTTGTGCAAAAGATAATTTTCTCAAATAGAAATCATTCTTTTCGATAGCTCTTGCTATTCTTCTCCAAGAAATAACCTTTTTTTGATTTTCCAATCTAGGTTCTGCTGTATCTGGAATTTTATCTGGTGGAACCCCATATTTATTTTTATGCCAAATCATAAACTTTTTTATTTTTCTATAATAATGTAACATTAAATCTTTATTATAAATTTCTACACTTTCTAATAAGAACACAGCATACTCTTGCCATGTCATAAATTGTGGTTTACAAGATTTAATATTACCCAATGCTGTTGTTTTACAATAGATATTCCCAAAATTTACACCGATTCACTCGATTTAGCACTTTACTCCACGTATCATATTCTAAAGCCTTATATTGATTTAAACCATTTTTTTGGTCATCTCCATATGGTTGGCAAAGTCTTTGCTCATGAATACCTAATCCATTTTTATACATCAATTCATAGATATAGTTAAATTTTAAATCTAGTTTACTTACTGCCGCCCAAATGTCTTCTGTTTTCCAATCATAAAGAGGATAGCAATTATATATATTAATATGTTTCTCATTTAGCTTTAATTTTGTTGTCCAATTATAATCTTTAAAGGTAATCTTATGCTTTTGATAAGCAATCGTTCTAAATCTATTGATACTTTCATCTGTTCTAATTCCTATCCCACATGCTACATCCTCTTGATACTTTTTTTGGTACCAATCAGCAAATTGAACCGTAAACTCTTCAAATTCTTCTCCCTTTTTAAACCATGGAAATGGGCAATTCTTCATATTAATGCTATCCTTTGGCATATCTCTTACCCATAAATGCTTACTTTCTTCTTCCCAACAAATCCACTTTGGCTGTAACACCGATATCGCATTTCTTAATGCCATTGGCAAAGTAATATGATAAAAATCTCTGATTTGTGATAACTGTTTTAGCTCTTCAATGTGCTGAATTGTATGACTATATTGGGCTTCTAAATCAATGAATAACACATCAAATTTTTTATCCATTTCTTTTGCTACTTTATTAGCCAATTGTACCATAACCGAACTGTCTTTTCCTCCACTAACACTAAAATAGATGTTATTAAAGTTTTCAAACATAATATGCAGTCTTTCTAAAGCTGCTTGTAATACATCTTTCTCTAAATATTTTTTACCCATCTATCTTCCTCTTCTCTGTTTCAAATTATATCATTTTTAAGGTTTGCTGTAAAGTTTTGTCGAAAACAAATTTGTCCCCATCGTCCCCACTGGTTCCGGGATTAAATGGGGACGGTTTGGGGACGTTCAAAAAAAAGAGACTATTTCTAGTCTCCTTCTATGAATTCATATATTTATACGTTCTATAAATATCTTATTTTTTGTTTACTAAATCTTTTAATGCTTTACCAGCTTTAAATACTGGAGCTTTTGATGCAGGTATTTTGATTTCTTCCTTAGTTTGTGGGTTTCTACCTTTTCTAGCTGCTCTTTTTCTAACTTCGAAAGATCCAAATCCAACTAATTGAA
>CANOYI010000207.1 GCA_947571515.1 uncultured Clostridium sp.
TATTAAAGATGTTACGCTTGAATTTGAGGTAGTAATTGCGGAGATTCAGACTTTCCTTGAGCCTGTGTTTACGCATTTGGTGAATGACAAAGGTTATGACTATAATTGGGAGTGTTGGTCGAATAGTTGGAGTTAGAATGGGAAGTGTATTTTTAGTGGGAAATATTAAGAGGAAGAAGTGAATAGCGATATAGTTCTATGATAAATATGAAGGTAAACTGTTTGATATAAATTATTTTCTGGAAAAGTTATAGGGGGCAGGCAATGGTAGGAGAAAAATTCAAAACAGCTTTTGAAAATGGAAATATAGTTATAGTTGCAGGAGCAGGTATTTCAAAAGATCAACCTGCAAACCTTCCCAGTTGGTGGGACTATAATCTTTTATTGATTGAATCAATTGGAAAGATAGGTGCTGAAGTATTAGGCAAAAGTGCAAATTTGTTAGATATGAATATGGTTTTAAAACACTTTCCTGTTGTTAGCGTATCGGATTTTTTCGTGAATCGTATTGCGGGAAATAGTTATTTTCCATTATTAGAAATGCTTGATGGTGCTGAACCAAATGAACATCATTTGACACTGGCAAAATTAGCAAAAGAAAAACATATTACAGGAATTGTTACGACTAACTTTGACACATTAATTGAACAGGCTTTTGAAAAAATGCATGTTCCATATACTTTATACAGCGTTGATGAAGATTATCAGAAACAGGATTCATTTACTGGAATTCCAATATGCAAAATTCATGGAAGTGCTGAGAAAGCAATATTCTCAATTGATACAGTGCAACAAAAACTGCAAGGATTATCTGTTGAAAAAAAGTATATGTTGAGAAAACTTTTTTTGGAGAATCATATATTGTTTATAGGTTTTTCGGGAGAAGATTTTTTATTTGGCTCTGACTATATTCCCGTAAAAGCAAATAAATCAAATGATTATGGAATTACATGGATTGCATATCCAGGATCAAGTTTTAATAAGCAAGTAACGGAGTTGATAAAGGAATTACAGATTAATGTTTTGATTACTACTTTGCAAGAATTCTATAAGACACAAAAATGGGAGATTCCTGAGGTTGTTCTTTGTACTAAATGTAAAAATTCTTTTCGAGAAATTGCTACTGAAAAAATTAATAAATTACTGAAAAGTCCTCATATTGGTGATTGGGCATGCGTCGGGATGTGCCTCGAATTATTAGATAGATTTGGAGAAAGTAAAAAAGCAGAAGAAATAGCTTCCATTACGAAAGATATTTTGCGCAAGAAAAACCAAGTAAATATTATTGATGTAATTGGAAGAATATCAATATATTCAGCGTTAGCAGAGCATTCACTGAGAAATGAAAGGTCAGAAGAAGCATGTGAATTTTTTGCAGCTCAAATGCAAATTTTTAGGATTGAGGATGAACTGGTTAATGAAATCTTGAAAAGCCAAAAGAATGACTTTGCTTATCGTGAAAGAATGATGAATCGTTCAAGTGCAATAAATCGTTATGGTACCATATTATTGAATCATTTTGGTAGATTTCCAGAGGCAAGAAAAATTTTTTTACAAGTATTTAAATTAGCATACGAAGCAATGTATTGGGAAAATATATCAATTGCACTTTTTAATATTGCAATGTGTGATTATAAACATTGGAAAATAGAAAAAGAATTAAAATTAACTGTAAAGAATAACTTTATTGCAATATTGGAGAGTGCCGCTAAGGTGGCAAAACGTAGTGGCTCTGCGCAAGGCATATTTGAAACAAATAGTTATCTTGCAGTTATGTATGCAGCATTTGGGCAGAAAAAACTATTTGAACAGGCTTTGAAAAAAGCAGAGGATGTGATGGAATTGTGTGTTGGTAAAACAGAGAATTCTACTTTCTTACAATTTTTAAAGAAAAAACACAATATTTTCAAGAGGATGCACCCTGGCCTGAGAATTATATAGGGTTATGCGGATTACATGATTATTCAAATGAATGGAAACCTTTTGGTGATCGACCCATATTGAAATTTAAGGAAGGAAAATATGCAAAAAAGTTATTTGATAGCGGTAAGCAATATGAGAGTATAAAATATTTAGAAGATAAGATGAGGCATTTTATTGATTCTGATATGTTAGAAGAAGCTGATGCATTTAGTAATTGTTTAGCTGGAATTTTATTGGAGAAAGCAAATAATCTAAGAATGGATAATTTGATTGAAGAATCAGTGAAAACACGCAATAATTGCAAGATTTTTTATGAACAATGCCTAGAACTTGAGTATAATTTAGGAAGATTTGACTATTTGCCAAGTACGTTAGGTGAATTGTCTATGCTAAATAGTTATGAGGATAGCTTGGATATGTTGGAAAGGGGATTATTTCAAGCAGAGCTTTGTCTATGTTTTTGCGATAACCCATTAGAATGTTGGCAAGTTGTTTTGGCAGTAGAGGCAGCATGTATAATCAATATAAAAATGAATAAAAGAGGTGCAGCAATGGAGTATTGTAAAAAATATTTTGAAATGATTCATATAGCACCTTGGGTGACATATCCTGAAAATATAGTAGAAATGAAAAGAATATATGATGATTTAGTAAGGAGTACATAAAGCACCAATTAATTAACAGATTATATTGCGTAAGTTTTAAGTTAATTGAAAATGTGGTTTTTTGATTTTGAAATCATTTATTTTAGAAAAAGTACCACAAAGCTAATCAGAGGTGAAGTGAGCCATTTCCATGACCTCGACCCAGAGAAGCAGCGGTAATGTTCCATTATCACAAAGTAATGAATCATCTGATTTTACAGGCTTTTTAGTATATTCTTTAAAGACTTCGGATAAGGTGGTACGGTATGGTGAAAATAATCAAGTTGAGTTTTCGGAACATCCGACAGTGGTTCAACGAGGTAAT
>CANOYI010000208.1 GCA_947571515.1 uncultured Clostridium sp.
CCTTAGCTTCCTTAAACTCAACAATTTCAAATTCCCAACGCTCCATGAGCATTTCTAAAATTTCGTAATATTCAACATCTTTTATAGACTTGCTATATTCAAAATATGGCATTACGCTACCACCCAACCTATATTTTTTCTTTTATTTTTTGTTTTTGTATTTATCTGCTAAATCATATCATGAATTAGATTTTTTCAATAGTCTATTCCTCCAAAACTTTACTATCTAAGTCATTAATAAATGCTTGTATTTCATTTTGATTTTTTTCCTTCCATAAATCATACAGCGCATACAACATTACATGTGTGTTTACTCCAAGCATCGTACATAACTCATCCCACCAATCATGATGATTTAATCCAGCAATTCCACTTAATGCCTCGAAAACATCTTCGCTTCTTTTTCCTAATAATTGAGCAATTTTTACATAAGCACCTTCTGATATAAGTAAACTTTTCATATCTGTTTCAACATCTTTTACTAAAGGAAGAAATACATATTGCAGTCTATTATTATTAAATTTTTCTTCTTTTTGATCACCATCGTAAACTCCAATAATTTTATATTTTATCTTCTGAAGAACATCTTTTTCCATAATTGATGTAATATGGCTTGAATCCTTGGCAACTTCAATATTGTATTTTCGCAAAAACACCATTCTTTCCTTTTCAAAAATCACTTCCAAGAATTCCTTTGCCAACATATCTTCAACTAAGAATGTCCCACGTATTTCATCTTCTACTCCTAAAATAACATTTGCACCATACATACTTGGTCTTTTTATTACAGCATCCCCAAGCAATCTACTTATTATATGTATATTATCATTTTCGACATTTTCTAAAATATATGGCGAATGTGTAGAAATTACAAAACTTATTCCTTTCTCAACAGATTGTTGGGCAACAAAATTCATAAAGTTTTTTTGCGATTTTATAGCAACAAAAGATTCAGGTTCTTCTATTAAAATAATCGATTGACTCTCCTGTTTATTGATATACCAATACATATAAAACAGACAATACTCACCTGTTCCCATTTTTCGTGTGTCATAAGTAACACTGCCTTCTTCTACAATAAAAAATGGAAACGTTTCTATGGTTTCAGAATCTTCAATCTCAACATCTTCAACTTCAATTAGTGAGATTTTTGTGTAATTTCTTCCTGTCAGATAGTTTAATTGTTGTATGTCTTGAATTTGAAAATCGATTATTTCATTTTGTTCCAATAATTCATCTAAATGCTCTTGCTTCCATATAACTCTAAATATTGTAATAATATTTAAATACTCAAGGAAACCAACACCTTCCTCACACTCTGCTTGGCTAATTAATTGTTTCGACTCGTTATCGCATTCGTATCTATTTCCTTTATAATATACCTGACCTGTAACATATGCATTCTTTATTTTTATTTTATCTTGCTTTTCTAGCGGAATTCCTAATAAATTTTTGATTGCTAATATTGTCGTAGATTTTCCAGCCCCGTTCAACCCACAAATTACTTGTATACCTTTTCCTAATTCTAACTTCCCCAAGTTATTATATCCATGTATATCAATTTGAGATAAATAACTCTTATACTCATATTTTGGTATTTTTCTCCAATAATCTTTTGCCTTTGCTTCTCTCATTTTATCCTATCACCCCATGAATGATTATTATTTATTTCATCTAGAACCGAATTCATATTTTGAAGTTGCGTAAAATTCTCTATTGTTTCTAACAAAAGCATTCCTTTCTCATTGAATAACATATCAGTAAAAATACTTAATATAATATCTCTATAAATCACAGACAATGCATCTGTGCTCCCCATACTTGCTCTTTGATTATAAATGTTCATCATAGCATCAGTAAACATATATTTCTCTATCATACTTTTGGTAAAAAAACCGTAATGATCAAATTCTTTTTTTTCTACAATTTTACCTTTTAAATAATCTCTTGTAGACTCAAACCGATACATTACCGTTTCTATTTCTTCTATATTTCTATCATTTTTTGTAACATATATAAGCCAACTTACAAGTGTTGCCTTACTATGTTTAGGACAATAGTCATAGTTAGCCTTTATTTTTTTCATACACTCAATATAAGTTTTTAACGCTTTACGCACTACTTCAATAGTCTCATTCGAATAAGGGATTGATTCTCTATACTTTTTTGAGATATCTCCTGCTGTTACTTTCTTTCTTAAAGTGTTTATTTCAATCATATAGGCAAACTTAGATATAATTTCATCGTATGCTAATCTTGAATTGGAGAATCCAACAGTCTCTTTAGTACCTCCTATAGATTCAAATTCTTCTACTAATCTTTTAATTTGATTTCTTGTTTCCCCTATATATGCGTTTCTCTGCTCTGCTGCCGTTAATGTAGCTGGTTGGTTAAGTCTATAAAATAGCTCTGCAGGTTCTTCAGCTTTATAATCACTTAGCCTAATCAAAGTAATAGAATATCTTCTCAATTTTCTTTGAATTTCAATTGGTAATTCTTCATAAAGTAAGCCATCAAGTTTCAAAATCTCCTCATCTCTAGGTTGAATATTGCCATCGATTCTAATTTTATTATTAAAAAATTCTCTAATAGAAGCCAATCGTTGTTGCCCATCCAACACTTCATCAATATTATTGTTCCCTAAGATCATATGAATTGGTGGAATTTTCCAGCCTCTCAAAATCG
This sequence comes from uncultured Clostridium sp., assembly GCA_947571515.1. Taxonomy (GTDB): domain Bacteria; phylum Bacillota; class Clostridia; order TANB77; family CAG-508; genus CAG-269. The sequence goes on from CANOYI010000208.1 coordinate 2,686, forward strand.
AATCAATTAGTTTTTTCTTTTTATTTTCACTCCAGACTTCTCCTCTTTGAAAATTTGGCTGCAAATTAATATCCTCATTCTTTATCCTGCTAATGATTGTTTCTAATTCTACATCTGTTGGCTGACATATCATAATTTTCCCTCCTCTAAATTTTCATTTTCATACTTACACCTATTTTATATACTTACAATCTCCACATACTTCTC
>CANOYI010000209.1 GCA_947571515.1 uncultured Clostridium sp.
TAATCAAGAAATCTATACTGCTATTAATGAAGGAATTCAAAGCTTTTTATCGATTAAAACATTAGGGATAATCCAACAAAAAATAAGAGATTTAGAAGCTAAACTAGAGAAATATAATTTTGAAAGTTCGAAATTAGAAAAGATTATTAGTACTTATCATGGCATTTTTTCTTTTGTTACTTCGTTTTCCATTATTAGTATTATCTATTTTGGAGGAATGGAGGTATGGCAAGGTTTTATGACCTATGCAGAAATTATGATAATGATAGATTATTCTGGTTATCTTGAATTTGATTTTAGTTGGTTTACGAGACATTTAACCGATTTTAATCAATCCTTTTTTGCCTATTCTAAAATTTTAGAATTACTAGAACAAACAGAGGAAGAAGATTTGAAAAAGGGAGAAAAACTGACCGAAAAAATTACGAGTATTGTATTTGACAAAGTATCTTTTTCTTATAACAATACCCAGAAAAATATTAAGAATTTTTCCTTACAAGTAGCAGAAAATGAAAAAATAGCTCTAATTGGAAAGACTGGAAGCGGAAAAACAACCATTACCAATTTGCTAGAAAGATTGTATGAACCACAACAAGGAGAAATCCGAATCAATCAAAAAGATTATAGACAATACAGTATTGCTTCTGTTCGAAATAAAATTGGATATATTATGCAAGAGGTACAAATTGTACCAAATACGATTATGGATAATATGAAATATGTGAATGCGAAAATAACGAAAGAGGAAATCATAGAAATATTTAAAAAATTGAAATTGCATGAAAAAATTATGTCTTTGCCAAAAGGATACAACACTAATATTTATGAAAATTCAGATGTGTTTTCTACTGGCGAAAAACAAATGATAAGTTTTGCTAGGATTATGGCGATGGAACCAGATGTAGTAATCTTGGATGAAGTGACTTCTAGTTTAAGTTGGGAAAATGAAGCATTGATCAAAAATGCAATGGATCAAGTTTGTAATGGAAAGATTACTTTTATAATTGCTCATAGATTGTCAACGATTGAGAATTGTGATAAGGTTGTGAAGATGAAGGATGGAAAAATAGAAGAAATCCATTTGGGAATGAAACAGCAAGACAAGAATAAAAACTAATTATCCCTTGGCTTAGCCAAAAACTTACAAACAGTGAAAGAGGGTTCCTATTTTAGGATACCCTCTTATTTGAAGTGATGATAGAACTGTTTAGAATTAAAGATTTTCAAGAGAGCGAAGCCTTTGTATAGCATCCGTAATCTCATCATGTGAAAATTGTTCTGCTGCGTGGCGGATATGACCAGAGGAAATATCTCCAAACTTTTCTAAGGTGGTTTTAGGTTTAACATATCTTCCCCCAATCTGAGAAAATATAACAACTCCAACTCCTAGCAGTTCACCCCGCTCATTCATGACAATTAGTTCCTCAAGTAATTTTTTTAAATCTTTTTCGTCGATCATAAGCGTACTCCTTTCATACAAGAAAAAATTTAATTTACAAATAAATTATACAATTAATTAACATAAATGTCAAATGAAGAAAAGTTAGCAATATACCCTTATCAACTATTTCCAGTCATAGTTATCTTTTTACTTTTGGGAGATTTTCTTAAATGATTTTATTAAGACATTATTATAAAGTAAGCGTTACAATTCACAGTTAACTGAATTTAACTAATGAAAAAGCTACTATAAAAAATGTGAAAATCAAGCGAATGTAAAGTAATCAAGCTAGAAATTCTTAATTCATTTTTTGGAAAGTGTTCAAGCTTATCTTGGAAGGGTGCCAAAAAATGGATTTAGAATTTCTGTGATGATTACCTCGCCCTGAGCTTGTTTAAACATTTTTTATAAGTAGCTTTTTTAGTGATTAATTTTAGATAGCTATGAATTAAACAAGTAATCATAAATTTTTACAAAAAAAGATACCAAACTCTTGTTTTTGAAAAAGAAATATAGTATAATAACAATTGCAAAACGTCCCCACTGGTTCCGGGATAAAATGGGGACAAATTAGTATTAAGATTTACTTAATAGTATTATATATAAAAATTTCGTTCCTTACTGGTCGGACGAATCATATGAAGATATGCATAATAATTCATAACTTGTGGAGTTAATCTATTTGGTCTGTATGAATTAGAGTCCTCCCAAACTGCGCGTCACAATATTTTTATATATAATACTATTAAAAATAAAAGTTAAGATGTCCCCATTTTATCCCGGAACCAATGGGGAAAAACAGGGGGAAGGTTTATGAACGATAAAATTACCATAAAAGGAGCAAAAGAGCACAACCTAAAAAATATAAACTTAGAAATACCAAGAGACAAATTAGTCGTTATCACAGGGCTTTCTGGATCAGGAAAATCAAGCTTAGCTTTTGATACCTTATATGCAGAGGGGCAAAGGAGATATGTAGAAAGTTTGTCTTCCTATGCAAGGCAGTTTTTAGGATTGATGGAAAAGCCAGAGGTAGAGAGAATTGATGGACTATCACCAGCGATTTCGATTGATCAGAAAACAACTTCTAAAAATCCACGTTCAACGGTGGGAACAGTAACAGAGATATATGATTACATTCGTTTACTATATGCTAGAATTGGAGTTCCATACTGTCCGAATTGTCATAAAAAGATTGAAAAGCAAAGCATTGATCAAATTATCGATAATATTATGAGCTTACCAGAAGGGACAAAAATTCAAGTATTAGCACCAGTAGTAAGAGGGAGAAAAGGTGAATTTACCAAACAATTAGAAGGTTATCAAAAAGACGGGTTTGTCAGAGTTAGAATTGATGGAGAAGTGTATGAATTAGGCATAGATGATATTAACTTAGATCGAAAGAAAAAGCATGAAGTAGAATTGATTGT
>CANOYI010000210.1 GCA_947571515.1 uncultured Clostridium sp.
AATTTTTCTTGGTGTAAATGATATATATATCTGTATCCTATGATACTTAAGCTACACAAGTCCATTACTATTGCTAGATATGTCCTTCCTTTTTTATCATGTCTTTAAATACGTATTCTGCCATTGGTGACCTACATTTGTTTCCAATACTTTTATCATAAATCTTCCTCTAGAGTTTCATTATGACCACAAATTATAAATTATTTTATCTTTTTTATAATATACATAATAAAATCTTTCATTCTTTTTAAAATATTATTATTTTCAATTTTAATCAATTCCTTTGGTTCTGTTTTTTTAAGCTCTATATTTTCTTTTGGTATATTTTCAAAAATATTCTGTTTATATCTGGTTTTTTTCTGTTTTTCTTTCTTAGCATCATTCAAAATTAATATTTTATTTAAAATTTCCTTTTGTTTCTCTGTCGTAAAATAGTCTCTATATAATGTAATAATTATAGAATTAGCCATCTCAGAAATCTTTTGTTTTTCTAAAGGTACATTTTTATCTATTTGATAATCATAGTTTTTGTCTTTGTTTTTCTCAAAAAACTCTATTTTATCTTTTGGTATTTTATTAAATTCTGTTTTACTTAGATAATATTTCAAAATGATTAGTACTTCTGTACATGCTCTTGAATACGTATCTGTCATATTCTTTCTCCTTCATCTTTTGAATATTCTGTTCTTCTTTTAAATTCTTCATCTGCACAATTTACACTTGTATAAGATGCAAAATTCCATTCAGAAGATTTAGACATCAAGGCATTCCTTGCTATATCAGCTACTTTTATCTCTTTCTCTGAGTTATTCTCTTCTTCCTTTAATATTGCTTCATTATTATAAAATTGGTACAAAAAGTCATATGCTTCATCAGATAATTCTTCTACTTCATCTAAACTATAATATTTTAATGCCTCCTTGAGATACTTCATTTTATCTAATATCGTTGATGCTGGAACATATTTATAATATCCTTTTGATAATATTAATTCAGAAACCTTTTTCCATTCCTCTTGATTCATAACTTTCCCTACTAATTCTATCCATTCTCCATATATCCCATCGTCTTCTTCTAATACAATAGAAAAATATCCGTCTTCTGATACTTCATTACCATTTTTAAAACATTTTATTCTTCCCGTTTCTGGTTCTCTATATATAGACTCTTGTTGTAACAATCTCGTTCCTTTTGCTGGAAGACCATCTTTATACATATATTCATCCAGAAAATCCTCAAAATTATCACGCACAATAAAGTCTTCTTGCCCAATATTTCCTCTTACTTTTTCTATACTTTCTAAATACTTAAAATATCCCGAATAGTATGACATTATTACATTTGCTTTTCTATTATAAGGGGTTTGCCTTAATAACTCTCCAAATATACTATATTCTATTTCATCCTCAGAAGCTTCTGGAAAATCAGTACATATTTTTGTCACTATCTCTTTTAATTCTTCTTCCTCTATATCTCTAATGTTAAATATACAACGTTCCCCTAATTGCTGACAAATCTCATTTCTCTCTTTTATTATTCGTTCATAACCTTCAAATATACTATCTATCATATCTATTGTTTGATTTGTTAAGTTTGGATATAATTCAAAATTATCATACATATAATTCTTAACTTGTTCAATTGCATCATATAGTACTCTTGCTGGTTGATCTCCAATTTCATCTATACATTTTCCTTCAAAAAAATCATCATATAATAGACTAATTTTTTCTATATATTCTTTAGGAATGATAGAACAAAAATAATCGAAATCATTATTTCTATTACTCTCTATTAAGTCTACTATATTATGTCCTGTTGCCTCATTTATTGCCCACAAAAGTCTTACTCTTAATAGATAACCAATATGAAGGACCGTATCATCTTCTTTCAATATTACATCTTTAATTTTTTCTTCATCTCCATCAAATAAATTATATAGGTTTCCAATTTCTGTTGCAGCTTCTCCAATAATTGAATAATCACATAAATCATTTTCGTGATCTCGTCCATCAAATCTACACGAAATAAGATGTTCCATTTCATGAGAAATGATAGAATCTTCATATCCTGGAAATCTCTTAATGTATTCAACATCTAGTTGACTTTCATCTATAAATATTCTACTTACATCTTTTGTAATTTTACCTTCTACTTTTTCTTTCTCAGTTGGCTTATTTACAAATAACCCTATCGCTTCTTTCGGAAATTCTTCATAATAATCTGGACTATTTGGATCTTTACTTGATACCAACATTTCCAAATCTCCATTTTTTAGTTCATTGTAGATTGTTTGAATTCTATAATCTAATGGATTTCCATGTAACTTCATTACTCTTGAAAAATACTCTCTTAATTGTGAAATCAGTCTATTATCTACATTAGGCAAACTTTCCAAATCTATTTCATTTAAATCTACCATTGTCTTTCTCCCATTCTTTTGACTCGTCTGAAATACCATATTTTTCTCTCAGTATTTTTCTTTTTAAAACATTGAAATTGTGTTCTGTCTTTATTGTTTCATCATGATAACTTTCTAATATTTTTTCTACTTCTTCATTTACTTTTTCTAATATATCTTTATCCATTCTAATACTATTTCCTCCTTCATCTCATCAGAATTAAACAAATTATTTATCTTGTTTTAACTTTTTCGTATTATCTGAAGCAGTTGTCAAGTTTTCCTTGACAACTGAATTTTCATCCAGTTCTTTTTCTTCAAAAATATTTTTTATATGTAGACTTATATTCTGCTTTGTTGTATCAAATAATTCTGCCATAGCATTTTGTGTCAGCCAAACATTTTCATCTTCAAGTCGAACTTCT
>CANOYI010000211.1 GCA_947571515.1 uncultured Clostridium sp.
AGGACTCCACACCATTAGCAAAAAGAACAAATGACTTTGGGTTATTGGAAAAGAAGTGCAGGGAATATTAAAGCATATTTTTTGAATTTAGAAATACATACAAGAGTTTCAAACTCCTTATTTATATAAGCCTGAAAATAGCTTAATAGTTGTAAATGGGCAAGGCTAATTTTTTAGCCCTACCCATTTATATTGAAAACAGAGTTATGCCAACAAAACCTCCACCCGAAATTAAATTGACTCATTTTAAAATGGGTTCTTGCCTGCGTATTTTAAATTCAATTGTAATTCCTTTTGGTTTTTTAGATTTTAAAAAATTTATCATCTGTGCTAAGTTCTAAAATCTTTGCCTTATCTATATAATCTTGATCAATTTTATCTATTCGCTCTCTTAAAATAGGAATAATATACTGACCATCTATCTCATTGCATATCTGAAAAATTGTCTTTAACTGATTTATGTGCGTATTTTCCATTTTATCATGAATTACAAATCGAGGAACATTTATTCCCATCTTAATACTATATTGCATATATGCCAAATCGTAAGCCACAATTACTGCTTTCTTTTTTCCAGTACCAACATTCCCGCCCAATGCAGAAATACTAACTGGAAATTTTTTTTCCTCTTTCCATTTTGGATTATAATCAAATAAATATTTCTCTCCATAAAGTTTCTCGCAATAATCAGCAAATATTTGATTAAAGACTTTTGTTTTTTCTTCAATTCCCGAATCTCCCATTTGTCTTTCTATTTCTTCTAATTCCTGATTCAATTGCTGCTTGATTTGTCCCTGTTCTTCCAATAAATGTATAGATTGTGTTACTTCTCCTTTTTTTAAAGACAACTCTTCTATCTTTCTATTAAGCATATTTAATTCATCTAACAGCCCTTCGTCTAATGCCTCGACCGTTATTTTTTCTTTTTCTAACAATATTTCTTGCAATTGCTTTGAATATTGCGTAAGCAATTCTTGCTTGATACTTAATTGTTCTTGTATGAAATCAATTCTGTTTTGAATCATGCAGTTGTGGAAATCTACCAAATCCTCAAATTTTTTTTGCAATTTTGGAAGATAGCTTTCTGCTTCCATATAAAGCGCTCGAAGCGTATTAAAATCAATTTCCTTTTTTTCTTTGGAAAGATTCGATATACTTTTTTTAATGTTATTAATTTCAAATTCCACCAATTCCATTTTTTCATGCAAATCATTAATTCTTAGTGTAAGTTTTCTTTTGGTGTCCAATTCATCACGATACATATCCATATAAGATAATTTGTTTCTTTTAGCATTCAAATCTTCCAAATCAGAATTGATAATTTCCAACGATTGTTTTAATAACCCTAAAGATGTAATACTTTTACTTTTCTCCAAAGTTTGTATCGCCTTTTGACATTCTGAAATTTTTTCTGTAAGCTCGCCTTTTTTACTTAACAAAGAATCACTATATATTTGAAACAAAAAACAATATATTGTATCATAAATATCAGTCGTAGTCATATGTGGCAGAAATTTTATCATACCATCTTCAGATGTATTTGCCAGTCGCACAAATTTAGGTATTAATTGTCGGAAGGTTGGTCTCGACTCATTTAAATGGAAAATTATTTTTTTTAACTCTTCCCAAAACTCCTCCTCCGTATATGTTTTATCAAATATATATTTTTTGCCATTTGAAAACAAATCTCTTTTAATGATATATTGCTTACCATTGTTGTCCTCAAGACACAATTCAGCATGTATCTTATATTTGCTTAAGAAATCTTTTACGGTTTTATTCTCGCTTCTTGTATCGGCATCATAATAAAGTTCCCTGATTGTCTTTGCTCCCAAACACAAATCAATAATCCTTATTGCGGTAGATTTCCCGACACTGTTACCACTTTCAATAGCATTTTCCGGTGTATTATCAACAATTAAATTAAGACCTTTTTTATTAAATACAATTTCTCTGATAATTTCTTCAGAAGGTTTTGTTTTGCGTACTATTAATTTTTTTATGATCATAATACACCTTTCCTTCCCTAATGCTGACCAACGATAACAGATACAGCCAATCTATTGTGTAGTATAAAAAATCTATGTGGATTTCTTTATTTAGCCGCTCTTTTGCTTTTGATAATAATTCCTCAATCGGCATAACATCTGTACTTTCTAAAATTTCGAGCAAAATACTACCCAAATAATATAATGAATAATCCGGTTCCCGTTCAGCATTTACAATCATAATGGTTTCTCCAATATTTTACATTCCATAAAGCAAAAGCATGTAAAACATGCTATACCCAGTTCCATATCCTCCATAAGCATTAATTCATGGGAATCTATTACACACTTACGTATCCTTTCTTTTACCATGTCAATAATATAATCAGAGTTTTCCCGTACAATATCTATTTCTGCTTTTCCCGAATTTCTATTGCGAAGCAATACATCTCCTTTAGTCTCCATATACCATTCATGAACGCACCTTAAAATTTTCGCCTTGCCTCTTATATTCGAATCATCATATGCGTTTAGATGCTTTTCACAAATCGAATAATATGCCGAATGGTATTTAATGGTCTCTTTGTACTTAATTACACAGTTATATTCTATTTTGTCATCCGGCTTATATTCACGATAATCATTGTTGCCTGAAGGCATTTCCATATTCGAGCATACATTCCCCAATGCAGCAACCACAGTTGAAATCAATGACGGCATTTTAACCGCTTCCTGTAATGTAATGTTAATATTTCCCTCATGGTTTGCAATGATAAGACCTTGATTATAACCTGAGTTTTCTATTTTGTATTCCTTTTTTATCACTTAGTAA
>CANOYI010000212.1 GCA_947571515.1 uncultured Clostridium sp.
GGTATTATCTGAATATTCGTAATATATAAAAATATTTTAACTAAAACTTAATTATAGAGGTGAATTTATTTGAAAAGAAGTTCTTTAAAAGAAATGGATTTTTTACAAGACATTAAATCCATTCAAAGTAACTATTTATCTGACTTTGGTCATATGCCTTTTAATGTTTCGGATTGGAATCCGAGTAATGAATTTAAACTAAAGGTTCAACATGTTTCAGAAATGAAAAATAGTTTTAATTCTATAGATTATGTCTTTTCATATACTTTTAATGAAGATACTCATTATAATATTTTAAAAAAACTAGGGTATGATAATAGTTTGGATAGAAGAGCGATTTTAATAACACCAAACGGTTCATCTTCAATTCGAAATGTATTACATTGGTTGAGAGAAAACAAACTTAATAAGCTACTAGCGATTTCTCCAACATATTTTACAGTATTTTGTGGTTGTAATGATTATGGTATTGATTGCAAAGAAATATTTCTCCAACGAGAAAACTACTCTTTCTTTGTAGAGGAAACAAAATTATTTGATAATGTCAAGCAAGTGGATGCTGTATGGATTACCAGCCCTATTTATTGTACGAGTACTTATTTTGAGGATAAAATGATAAATAATTTTATTAAAATATTGGAAATGGGCAAATATATAATCGCAGATGAAAGTTTATGTATATCTGGACATGAATTAATAAGGAAATTGGGGAGATTTAGCAATTTTATTGGAATTTATAGTCCTCATAAGTCTGTGTGCATGAATGGGAACAAATTCTCTATTATTACATATGCAAAAGAAGAAAGCTTACTATTTAATGATTGGGTGGTAGCTTTAAGCGGTAATCTGTTAGTCAGTAATGGTATAGCAGTGAATCATTTTTTATCGAATGATTACGACATTTATAAACAATTATTTGATCATGAAATACATTCTAATTTTTCTGAATTAAAGGCACTTTTAAAGGCATATAATGTGGATTACGATTTTAAAGCAAATGGATATTTGGTAACACTATATTTTCATAATATTTCAGGAAACAAAGGATATGACAAGAAATTTTTAGAAGAACTAATATATAATACAGGTACAACTATGATTCCAGGAATACGAAATCATTTTGGAGTAAACTTAGATTTTTGTTTTAGAATTAATTTATGTTGTTTAAATACCAATATGTATCATTCTTTAAAAAGACTCATTCTTTATTTAAAAAAAATATAATTTTATAAATCACATTATGCGTTGATTTGCATAGGCAAAAGGCAGAACTTTAATTGTTCTGCCCATTGCTATCCATTTGATCCAATGTGGCCTCTAGAACTTCCAATTTATTACATTTACTAAATATTTTCAGAAGTAAAGATATCATTTTTGAATCTAATTTATCTAACGCTAGCTTAAACAGCTCAGGTTGTTTTTGATTGCCTAACATAGATTGTTTCATATAATCTTGTGGTAAATTTTTTCTTTTTAAAATATTAAATTTTGATTTCATGTCAGTTATCTGTATTAGACATCCATTAATGCCATACAAGCATAATTGAAATATAAATATACAAGCAACTGTGGTCAGCATTACTTCAATTATACTTCCTTGTTTTATTTCCTTCAGAACTACTTTTGATTCAATAAAAAGTGCTGCTACTTGTTCTATAATGTCATATATTTTTTGATTTTGATTACCAGTATAACGAATGGTAAACAAGATGTTTTGTTCAAATCCATATGAGGAAAGATACTCAGAGCTATCAAATATATCAGAAACCATATTTTGCATTAGACTAATCATAACAGCAATATAGTATTCTATCATTTTAATAATTTCGCTATAATACCTATCTTTATATTCCACTACCGTTCTTTTTAAATTTAAGATTCCTAAATACAAAGCAAAAAATGAAAGTTTTTCATTCTCTTGTAGCTCATCAATTATGTTTATAAAGAAATCTATTTCTGTCTGCTTTATTATTTCTCTAGCTTTGATTTTGCGAATTAATTCACCATTTAGCTGTTGTATTAATTCATATTGATTTATCTTATTCATATTATATTCAAATATTATTTTACAAGAAAACCATTTTCTAGAATTATATATTTGTACAAGCTTTTCTGATAAAGAAGAATTTGCATAGCCATATTCTTCACCCAAAAATATATATTTAAAATTATGAATATCATTAGAATTAAAACCAAATACCTGACCTAGAGAATCTAAATTTATAGCAACGTTTTTATAGTGATTTTGAACCATAATATGTTGATAAAAACTGCAATTTCCAAACTTTATGTTTTCAATTTCACAATTATAAAATCTACATAAAGTTATATTTGCTCCTATAAATTCGCAAGAATCAAAATGGCAATTTTTGAAAGTACATTTGCTTATAACACTTGATGAAAATGAACAATGTATAAAATGACAGCTATTAAATGTTGTGTTATTAATTTTAGCAGTTTCAAAAGTGCAATTTTTAAAAAAGATATTATTTCCAATTGTCGTCTGAAAATATGTATGAAAAAAATTAGTTTCATCAATTTTTACTTGTTCAAAGATTGTTCCCTCGAAATCACACCTAGAAAAATCCATTTCATTAACATAACTATTTCTAATAATAGAGCCATTAAATAATGATTGGTATGCACTATGTTTTTCAAATGAAATATTTTCAAATAATTTATATGTGTTTTCGCTTTTGTCAAATAATTTTATTTGTCTTTTGCTAAGCATTTTATCCATACTTCACCTCTACCAAAATGATGATTTATTTAATATTTTTTTTCAATTTGTTTTTCAAATTTAACGATACT
>CANOYI010000213.1 GCA_947571515.1 uncultured Clostridium sp.
AATCAAACTAGTGGGCACAACGTCCCCATTTAAACCCGGAACCAGTGGGGACATCTCTGATATTTTTTTGATTATATAATTTTTTAATAAAATTTTCCACTTGTTCTGTATATTTTTTCTAAATTTCGGAAAAGATACTGATAAAAGATTTTTTTGGAGGTCGATTATGGATATAAAAAAGCATTTAATGATAACAGGTAATTCTACTGTTTCTTGGAAGGACGCTATTGTAAAAGCGATTACAGAAGCTTCCAAGACCATTGATTATTTATCAGAAGTAAAAATTATAGAGCAAAGAGCTAGTATTGATGGCGACAAAATTGTTGAATATTTTGTCGATTTAGATGTTAGTTTCACTCTTGATTTAAATAGGAAAAAGAATTAATTAGGAGGTATGTATGAGTACGAACCCATTAGAAACAAAACAAACTTATCAAAACTATGTAGATAAGAAATCTCCCAACTCACCGCTTTTAAAAAATTGCTTTAACGCCTTTTGGGTTGGTGGATTAATTTGTACCATTGGACAAGTTATACTTAATATATGTAAAGAAAGAGGCTTTGATACACAAACTTCAGGTACAATTGTTTCCATTTTATTAATTGGAATATCTGCCTTTTTAACAGGGCTTAATTTATTCAATCGAATCGGAAAATTTGCAGGAGCTGGTTCTTTAGTCCCTATTACAGGATTTGCCAATTCGATCGTATCACCTGCTATGGAATACAAATCAGAAGGATATGTCATGGGCGTTGGAGGAAAAATGTTTACTGTGGCTGGACCAGTTTTAGTATTTGGCATCTCTGCTTCCATCTTAGTAGGAATCGTATATCTAATATTCAATACTCAAAGCATGACTTTAGTTTAGAAAAATGAGACAAGAGGGACAGGTATTATTTGTCTCATTAAATGAATCGAAAAATGTCGAAAAAATACAAATATGAGACAGTTTAAACCTGTCCCTCTTGTCTCATTTCAAGGAGATGATATTTTGGAAAAGTTAGGAAAACAAACTATAAAATTCAATACCCCACCAACTATTTTAGACTGTGCTTCCATTGTTGGTCCAAAAGAAGCCCAAGGACCTTTAGCCAAATATTTTGACCAAACACTAGATGATGAATTCTGGGGTGAAAAAACTTGGGAAAAAGCAGAAAGTAAAATCATAAAAGAAACTGTAAATACGGTTATTTCAAAATCTGGTGTAGCAGCTAACGAAATTGATTGTATGTTTGCAGGAGATTTATTAAATCAGTGCATTTCTTCTTGTTTCGGTTTAAGAGAATTAAGTATTCCATTTTTTGGTGTATTTGGAGCTTGCTCTACTTTTGTAGAATCGATGTGTTTAGGTGCAATGGCTATCGAGGGTTTTGCCAATAACGTATTATGTGCCACTTCTAGTCATTTTTGTAGTGCTGAAAAGCAATTCAGGTTCCCATTAGAATTAGGAAATCAAAGACCTCCTACAAGTCAATGGACTGTTACAGGTTCAGGTGCAACCATTTTAACAAAAGATGGACAAGGACCTTATATTACTCATATTACACCTGGAAAAATTGTCGATATGGGAATTAAAGATGCGAATAATATGGGAGCTGCTATGGCACCTGCTTTTGTGGATACCTTAATCGCCCACTTTTTAGATACAGGAAGAAACCCTAGTTATTATGATGCGATTATTAGTGGAGATTTAGGACATATTGGAAAAGAAATTTCAATTGATATCGCAAAATCACAAGGTTATAACATTAAATCAAATTATAATGACTGTGGTGTTTTAATCTTTGATAAAAATGCACAAGATACGCATTCTGGTGGTAGTGGTTGTGCGTGCTGTGGAACAGTGTTTTCAGGTTATCTATTTAAACAATTGAAGGAAAGAAAAATGAAAAAAATATTACTAATTGCGACTGGAGCTTTAACCAATTCTACTACTTCTCAACAAGGAGAAAGTATTCCAGGAATTGCACATGCCATTAGTATAGAAGTCTAAAAGAATTAAGGAACGTTCCTTAAAATCTCTAAAATAGGGATTTAGGACACTCCTTTACTCATAAAAAACGAAAGGAGCAAATTTTATGGATGTTAATTGGGCTAATGTTTTTGATTGGATGATGTTATTAAAATGTTTTGTAACTGGCGGTATCATTTGTATTATTGGACAAATCTTAATTGATAAAACAAAACTAACCCCAGCTAAGATACTCGTTATTTTTGTTACAGTAGGTGCTGTATTAGGTGGCTTAGGAATTTATCAATACTTAGTTGATTTTGCTGGTGCTGGCGCTACTGTTCCTCTTACTGGTTTTGGTTACAATCTTGCCAAAGGTGCTATTGAGGGAGTAGAGCAAAGTGGTTTAGTAGGTAGCTTTACTGGTGGTGTCAAAGCTGCTGCTGGTGGAATTGCTGCTGCGGTATTCTTTGGTTATTTAGCTTCTTTGATTTCAAAACCAAAAATGAAAAAACAATAAGAACAATAGGGGCTTGATTTAACTTTTTCATATTTAAAATTATATCTTACAAGCCCCGTTTAATTGTTCGTCTACAGAAAATTGCATAGCAATTTTCTGCAGAAGGTAAAGAAAAAAAGCATATCAACTATGCTTTTTTTGCTACTTCTGCAATTTCTGTAAATGCTTTTGGATCGGTTACAGCAATTTCTGCTAACATTTTTCTATTAATCGTAACATTTGCTTTTTTCAATCCTGCAATCATTTTACTATAAGTAGTTCCATTGATTCTTGCAGCAGCATTAATTCTTGCTATCCATAATTTTCTAAAATTACTTTTCTTATCTTTTCTTC
>CANOYI010000214.1 GCA_947571515.1 uncultured Clostridium sp.
ATTTGTTGTAACATCTCATACTGTTGAATTTTTTGTTAATTAATTATTCCTAAACCTCCATAATCATCTTCTCTATTTTTTAACCTTATACTTTCTAAACTATCATCTATTTTGAAAATATCTTTTACTTTGCTTAAGTCTGTTTCTTGGTCTATTGTTCCATTATCGTTGATTTTTAAATAGACAAATTGTCCATCTCTTTGCTCGACATATTCGGAATCTCCGATTTTTCTAAATTATGGTTCTGTGCTCGTGGCTTGTTTTGATAATAAATCAAATACTGCTCCATTTCTAGGAATATTATTAGTAATCAGTCCATAAACTTGTTCTACTTTTGTTTCATCTTCAAAACATTTAAAAACATGTTTTTCACATAATTCTTTTAATTCATCCTGAGGTATATTAAATTCAAATGCTAATTTTGTAATATAATCCGAAAATTCTATGATTGACATTTGTGTCTTTTTTTCAAACATACCTGAGAAAGCCTTATCGATTGAAAATTGGTCTTCTCCTATCCTTTGTTGCCAATTCTTTTCAAATTCACAATTAAACATAATTTCTGATTTTGGATTATAATTTCTTTTAACTTCTAAGATTGTTTTTCCCATCATTTCTTCTAAAACATAACTGGCTATTTCTGATTTTTCCATGAAGTTATATTCTTCACCAACAAATCTTACATTTTTTAATTTCTCACCTATCACTTCTTTGACTAGTTCTTCATCAAAACTTCCATTTCTGTTAAACATTCTAGCTTTTGCCATTTGTTTAAACTTACATAAAGTAATTTTTCTAAAAAATTTATTTATCTTTTCATCTGTATGTTCAACTTCTTCTTCATCATAAGAAGCTTCTTTATCATGTAAATAGTAATGCCTTTCATCTTCTGACTTTATATTACAAAAGGAACAAGCCCATAAAATTTTAGATTGTAACTCGTATGTAATTATGATTTTCTTTTTAATTATTTTAAGCATATCACACAAAAACCTCCTTTTTTCAAGTTTTTTGTCAAAAAAAGACCAACTATTTAAAGTTGGTTTAAGTTTTTGTGCTTTGTCAAATTTTTGTAGTCTTGAAAACAAGTATATTCAAGACTTTCAAAAAGTTCGACGAAAACTCTTTTTGGAGCGGACGTCGTAGTTATCTACAACTTTTTTCTCTCTTAACGATTGATATAAATATCTATCAATTTACTAAAGTATATCATAATTTTTATAAATTGCAATAGTAGAATAAAATATTATTAAATTAAGAAAAGTGACCAAGAGAATTATTCATCTTGGCCACTCGGCTAATACAGTTGCACCTGTTAAGGATTGGGATAATACTCTGATTCCAAAAGGTAATCTTTATCTCCTTTAACAACAGGAGAAGCCGACCCTTCTCCAAAAAGTTCCTCCACGTCATTTTTCGCTAATATTGCGTGAAACCGCAAATAGCAGTGACTACAGGTAACGCCTGTCCCCATGTCCAAACGCATGTAAATCGTATTTTTTACTTCGTTCGTTGTTTTACACCGAGGACATTTAGATATTATTTTAGCCATAACTACCTCCTTATTCTTAAGAACTGTTTTCAATTACATAATTATTTTAGCACGATTTAGTATTTTTTTCAAGATTTAAAAATATAAATTTATAATACTATTTTTTCAAACTTTTATTATTTTCTTTTTCTAGTTGCTTTAAACTCTTTTTAGGTGTAGGCAATTCTTCCGGCATAGTTCCACCATTCTTTTTTATAACTTCTCTAATATTTTTGCCTATATTATAGTGAGTTTTATTTGCATCTTTTTCAGTCTGTATATTATCTTTTTTTAATTTCGATTCTGTCTGCGTAATACGAAATAGATTAGCTGCAAGTTCTTCACTTCCCATATTATCTAAAATATCTTCTCTGTATCTTAATCCTTTTCTTTTAGCAATATCATCAGCTGTTTCGCCATTGTATAAACCTTTATAACCCGAATTATGAAATCTATCAAAATTTTTTACGCCTGCATTTTTAGCAGTTTGATTAAGTGAGTAATTTCCTTTTCTAGTTAAATTCCTTTGATAAAATCTTTTTTCATCTTCTGTTAATTCACTATATTCTTTTTCAGTTATTTCCTGTTTTCTTGTTTGTATTGCAAAGTATGTTTGTGCTAAAGCGATTACTTTCTTTCTGCTATCTCCATTTTGTGCTATTAAATAACAAGCATAACGAGTTAATTTATAATCCTTTTGTTCTCTTTGTGCATCAGAACCTATTTGCACCATTTTACCAACATCGGCAAAATGGTCAAAAACTGATATTTCACTATTTTCACAAGATTTTATAGCTTTAGAAATGACTTTTTTAAAATTACTCCATTTGCTGTAATTAAGGCAAGACATAAGCTCTCTTGCATACCAAAATTCAATTCCATTTTCATTAATATGTTTAATATCTTCAAAAGTTTTGTTATTATTATCTATTTGTTTCATACATATCATCTCCGTTTATATGTTTATTTTTATACTATTTATTATAAAACAACTGTTTGTAAAAGTCAATAATATTTTACATATATTTTTTCCCTTTAGAATTTTATTTCGAGCATAAGACTTCGTCTTGACGAAAGTCCTAACCTCCTATATGTTATGACCAACAGCACATAACATGAGGGGCTCTGCGAGGCAATAAAAAAATACCATTCATTTTTTTGAATGATATCTGTATCTATATGTTCTGTTCTATAAAAAGTTCGAACAGATACGTCGTTGGAGCAGGTAGTGGGAATCGAACCCACGTCATCAGCTTGGAAGGCTGAGGTTC
>CANOYI010000215.1 GCA_947571515.1 uncultured Clostridium sp.
GACACAGTAACAAAAGAATATATTGTAGAAAAAGACATTGAAAATAAAACAACAGCAATAGAAATTAGCAAAACAGATATTACAGGAGAAAAAGAGTTAGTTGGTGCAAAACTAACTGTTACAGATGAAAATAACGAAGTTATAGATAGTTGGACATCAACTGAAAAAACTCATAAAATTGAGGGCTTAAAAGTAGGAAAAGAATACACACTAACAGAGGAGATAGCACCAGAGTCTTTCGTAAAAGCAACTTCAATAAAATTCACAGTAGAAAATACAGTAGATATACAAAAAGTTGTAATGGTAGATAAACAAGTAACAGTATCAAAAGAAGATATTGGAGGAAAAGAAGTCGAGGGAGCAGAACTGAAAGTAGTAAATAAAGACGGAAATGTTGTAGATAGTTGGACATCAACCAATGAAAAACACCCAATAAATAATTTGGTAGAGGGAGAAACTTACACATTATATGAAGACTATGCTCCAGACACATTCGTAATATCAAATAAAATAGAGTTTACAGTTACAACTGACAAAGAAACACAAGAAATAAAAATGATAGACAAAGTGGTAGAAATATCAAAAGTAAATATTGCAGGCGAAGAATTAGAGGGAGCAACATTAGTTGTAACAAGCACAAAAACAAAAAATATAGTAGATAAATGGGTATCAACAAAAGAGCCACACAAAGTTAGTAACTTAATTGAGGGCGAAAGCTATGTACTTCACGAGGAAATCGTAGTTGACGGATATGTAAAAGCAACAGATATTGAATTTACAGTAACAGAAGACAAAGAAACACAAAAAGTCGAAATGATAGATAAAATTGTAGAAATAGTAAAAACAGATCTTGTAACAGGCGAGGAACTAGAGGGGGCAGAACTTCAAGTAGTAGACGAGAATAACGAAATAATTGATGAATGGGTGTCAACAAAAGAGCCACATAGAGTAATAGGCTTGGAAGAAAACAAAAATTACAAACTAATTGAAAAGACAGCACCATACGGATTTGAAATGACAGAAGAAATTGCTTTCACAGTTACAACTGACAAAGAAACACAAAAAATTGAAATGAAAGATATGCCAATACTAAAAGACATTAGAGTAGTAAAAGTAGATAGTAAAACAAAAGAAATTATCAAAGATAAATTTACTTTTGGAATTTATGAAGATAGCGAATGCACAAAACTAATCAAAGAAATAAAATCAAACAAAGAGGACGGATTCGTTACTTTTGAAGATATGCGTTTTGGCACATTCTATATCAAAGAATTAAAATCTCCAAAGAACTACGAATTATCTAATAGAGTAGCAAAAGTAGAGATAAATGACAAAGGAGTTTTTGTTGACGGAACAGAAATTCAAGAAGAAAATACAGTATATAGTTTTGAATTTGAAAATCAAAAAATAGAAACTCCAAAAACACGGAGATACAAGAAATATCCTACTAGCTGTAACTATTTCTATTATTTCACTAATAGGACTTGCAGTATTAGTTGTTATAAAATTAAAAAATAAAAATATATAAAAAAATCATATAAGCAAAATGGTGGCCAATGAATAGCCACCATTATTGCTTAAAAAAGGAGTGAAAAATGGCAAAGTACAATATAGCTCAAATACAAAAGATGATAGAAAGACTAGCTGAAATAGGAATAAATACAGAAAAAGCAATACTTAATATGCAATTTGAAGATTTAGAAAAAATGCCTAACTATACAATAACAGATATAAAAACATTGATAAGTTTAAGAAAAGCAATAAGGAAAAATAAAAAAGCATTATTCTTATTTTTAGGCGAAGAAATAGAGTAATAAATAATAAAAAAATTAAAAACGAGAGGAGGGAGAGAATTGGCAAAAGAACTAACCAGAAAAGAAAAACAAATAACAGAATTATACTTTGAAACAACATTAAATGTAGGAAAAAATGCAGACAACTGGATTTCGTTTTTAAAAAGAGCAAGTTTTAATTATAAATATAGGTTTGATGAACAAATATTGATATATGCACAAAGACCAGACGCAGTAGCCTGTGCAGAAACAACGATATGGAATAAAAAACTAAAAAGGTGGATCAATAAAGGCTCAAAAGGAATAGCTTTAATCACAGAAAAAGAGGGCGAATTAGGGTTACGATTTGTTTTTGATGTATCAGACACAAATAGTGATGTTTACGGCAGAAAATTCAAACTATGGCAAGCAGAAGAAAAATACACAAATGATATTATAGAGGCATTAGAAGATAAATTCGGAACAATGGAAGATAAAAGTAGTTTGCCACTTGCAATAATATCAACAGTATATAATCGTGTAGTAGATAATATGCAAGACTATTTAGAAGAATTAAAATCTGTAACAGCTAATAGTGAGTTGGAAAAATTAAATAGTGAACAATTAGAAAATACATTTTTAGAATTACTGTTATATAGTACAATAGGTTTAACAATGTCAAGATGTGGGTTAGATGTCAATGATTATATTCCAAAAGACTGTTTTTCTGGAATAGAAAAGTTTAACACTTTTGAAACAATGTCTATACTTGGAACAGCAACTAGGGATTTTTCAAAAGAAATTTTGCTAGAAGTTTCAAAGACAGTAATAAATGTGCAAAAACAAGAAAAAAAGAAAAATCACACATTGGAAAAAATAAAACAAAGCATTTACAATAAAGAAAATGAGAAAGGAAGTGTTGAGAATGAATCTAACTTACACAATGAAAGGAAATTATCTAATACCAGACTTAACGATAGAGA
>CANOYI010000216.1 GCA_947571515.1 uncultured Clostridium sp.
AAATTGAACGATTAAGAAAAGAAGGTAAGATTTCAGAATAAGAATAGTAGATAAGTTTAAAGGGGTGGATCTTAAATCCATCTCTTTTTAATACCAGATACCATTTTGTCAAGCTATTTTATGAGAAGATAGAAGCATGACAGTTGTGTTTTAGGATAATGAGTATAAAGCATTAATTGTCATGAGTGATTGTAAAATAGTTGTCATGAACAGTAAAAATGGCTTAAAATCAAGGGTTTTCGGATAGTTAGACGATTGTTAATTCCAACCATAAATGAGTGAGAATGATTGTAACTCTTATACCTATAAATTTATCTCTAAAAAATAAGAGGGTGCCATGGTGCTATCTCTCTTATTTTTTTATGCGTCAATTTAAGCACTTCTGTATTGACAGGTATCAATTTTAAAAATTGAAATCTGTCAATTTTTACTATTAGGCATTACACGATTAAAAGATTTTTTAAAAGTTTAATAGTAGATCAAGCAGAAAGAAGGGAGATGAAGTTATGGGATAAAATAGTATTCATTTTATAAAAAGTCCGGCATTATAAACAATTTATTACTATGATTTCCTTGCATTTTCAATATTGAAATAAGCAGTAAAATCATGTACCATACCCCCACTTTTGAAAGGAGTGTGAATAAAATGACTATTTTGATTCATGTAGTAAAAGATGAGATTGGCGGTGGAAAATAATGAAGCTTAGTGACAATACCAAAGTAATTATTAGGGCAGCATATAAGAGCGGATTAATTGATTTTGAAACATATAATACAATTTGTAAGAAATATAAAATGTAATTGGTTGGCAGGGTGTCTATATAATATAGGCACCCAATAAGGAGTGATAACATGAAGAAAAAAAGAGTTGTTTTTTATGGAAGAGTTTCTACAACATCAGAAGAACAGTTGTCTGCATTAGATAATCAAATGCAATGGTATCAAAATTTGCTTGAATCACATCCTGAATGGGAAGTAGTAGGAGTTTATGAAGATGAAGGAATTAGTGGTACAAGTGATCGAAAACGTAAAAGCTTTCTAAAAATGATGGAAGATGGTATAGAAGGTCATAAATTTGAATTGATTGTAACAAGAGAAACTAAGAGATTTGCAAGAAATACTGTAGATACATTATCGTGGACAAGAAGACTGGCAGAAGCAGGAATTGGAGTTTATTTGGTTTCTGATAACATTAATACATTGGAAGATAAAGATGGTGAATTACGTCTTTCTATCATGGCAACATTAGCACAAGAAGAAAGTAGGAAGATCAGTGAAAATGTAAAAGCCGGTCAAAGAATATCCAGAAATAAAGGGATATTAAGGGGATCAGGTAATATTTTAGGGTATGATAGGATTGGAAGAAATCAATATGTAATAAATGAGGAACAAGCAGAAATAGTTAAAAAAATATACAACTGGTATGTAGAAGGAAACGGTATTAGAGTAATAAAAACATTATTGGAAAGTAATGGATATAAAACTGCTACTGGTTTAAGCAGGTGGCAGGACATAACAATAGGTAATATTTTGTCAAATCCATTTTATATAGGGAAGCAAAGGCAATTAAGATATGTGTCGGATGGATATTTAACACAAATTAGAGTGAAAAATGATAAAGAAAAAATAGAACTCATAGAAGGAAATCATGAAGCTATTATATCAGAAGATATGTTTAATGAGGTTCAGCGATTAAAAGCTGAAAGGCACTCAAAGATGAATATAGATAAAGGAATTAAAAGAAGTACAGATATTTGGACAAGAAAATTTACCTGTGCATGTAGTTGGGGAAAAACAAAAAGAACACATGGATTAAAAGGTAAATATCCAGTAATTATGTATACCTGTTCAAATCAGCATAAGCATGGTTCAACAGAATATCAAAAGAAGCATGGGATGATATTAGATAACTCATGTTCATTAGAAAGTATATTGGCATGGAAAATGGAGATGATAGCTTATTATGTAGTTAAAAATATATGGACAGTAAGCAAGGATGATATTGAGCAAGCAATTAGTATTATTAAAGAATGCTACAAAGTAAAAAGTGTAGCTAATTATAATGATATTAAAAGTTTACAAGCTAGAAAGGAGAAATTAGAAAAAAGAAGAAACAATTTAATAGACATGAGAGCAGATGGTGAAATATCCAAAGAAGAATACAAAGCAAGGAAATTAGAATGTGATACAGAACTAATTAAAATCAACTCTCTGATAGAAGAATCAAAAGGAAGTGAAAAGGCTGAAAATGAATTAAATAATACATTTTCAAAAATTAGAAGTGCTTTGGAGATAATGATTGATTTTTCAAAACCAGTTATAGACCATAATTTGTTAGAAAATATTATATGGCGTATGGTACATATAGCACCTCATGAGATAGATATTTATTTGAGTATGGGAAATGATAATTTTGGAGAGGTAGGAACAGAAACAAAGACAGTAAACTATAGAATTTTCAGTAGTCAGGAACATGATAAAAAAGAAACAGTCAAATGTACAAAGCTGACAGAGATGTGTATTGATTATGAAATGGCAGTATCATATCAGAAAATGTCAAATCATAGAGTAAGACAAGAAAGATGGCATGATATAAAATTGAATATTTATATTTGATATGTGCTTAGAAATGCGTTATAATGGGGGCTTGTAACAGATAGTTTACAAGCCTTTAATAATAGGAAAATTTATAGTGGCTTTTGTTATAGACTATCGG
>CANOYI010000217.1 GCA_947571515.1 uncultured Clostridium sp.
TTACTTTCTAAATGTGTATATAAATTAGCAGTAGTAGAATAGGTAGAATGACCTAGCCACTCTTGTATTGCTTTCATAGGAACATTTTTCGCTAATAATAAACTAGCACAAGAATGTCTTAAATCGTGAAAACGAATATATCTTAAATTTTGCTTTTTTAGTAGTAATGAAAAATGGTCAGTTATATATTCTGGTCTAAATATTTTGCCAACACTATCTACAAAAATATAATCTTTATGTTCTTTCATATAACTATTTCCACATACTTTTTTATTGTTTTCAATTTTCTTTTTGTGTTCAAGTAAAGCATCTTTAATTTCTTGAATTAAAGGTAAAGACCTATAACTTGATTTGTTTTTTGTTTTGTCTTTTAAAAGCAATGTTCTTTTATCATCTACAATAGCCTCAATAACTTTGTGTTTAATTGTTATTGTATTGTTAGTAAAGTCAAAAGCAGACCATTTTAAACCTAAAACTTCACTTCTTCTTAACCCATAAAAACTTGCAATTAGTATTACTAGTCTTTTTGGTATTTTATATTCTCTACCAACTTTTAAGGCTTGAATGCTATTATTTTTTACTAATCTGTATGCAAGTGTAATACCAATTCCAAGCATTTCCCTTAATTGTTTGATATCTACTAAATCTGGATATGAAGTAAACATCGTTCCACATAAGTCATTTGTAATCGGCATAGCCTCAACAACTGACTTAATTTGATAATTTTCTTTAATAGTACCCATATTGATAGTCCTCCTTCCTCTAAAATTCACAATAAAAAAAGACCTATTAAGTAATCTTAATAAAATCTTGTTAATAACTATAAACATATCTATTTTTATATTTTTGTGTTGGCACTTTAACATTCATATTGATTGATTTTGGAATATCAGATCCAACTTTCAATTTTCTATCTATAACTAAATTTCCTTTGCTGTTAGTGTGATATATACTAGACCATTTTGCAAAATCATAATCTGACATAGTATTGTTACTATAAGATAATTCCATTGCATCTTGTCTTTGCTGTGCTATCATTTGTTCATAACTAGTATCATCTTTCTTTGGTCTATCATAAGTTTTAAAATATTCTTGTAAATAAACTTTTCTATTTTCAGCATTTGTCTTTTTACGATTTTCCTTTTCTTGCTTATGTCGTTTATCAGTTTTTACAACCTTTGAAACATAAGGACAGCTTTTTCCAACTATTTTAGCAATTTCATTTTGTTTTAGATGTTGATTGTAATATAAGTCTAAAATCTGTTCTTTAGTATTCAATTTTTCTTTGTCCACCTCCACTTTGTTACGGATTAAAAAAATGTAATTAAGCATAGCTTAAACATTTTCTAAATCCTTTGGTTAATTTTTTGTTTGCAAGATTTTAAATACAGGTATCCCATAGGTTATCCGTAATTCACTTCGTTCAAACGGCTAACGTAAATTCGCCTATTGACATTTGTTATTAATTGTTGTATTATTATATTGTAAAAAATCTCACATAACAATTTCATATTGTTATTATACGATCATAAATTATATTTGTCAATACAATTTTAAATATTTTATTAAAATTTTTTACAGAAACAAAAATGAAGGAGATAAAAAATGAGAGAATTGCCTCGCCATCTTGTTTTAGAAGATTTCTATATATGGTTTAATATGAAAGATAAAGAAGAATATTATGCAACACCACTATATTTATATAATGTATTAAGAAAAGATACAGACAAAGAAAATGATGAAGAAAAAAAGAAAGATGAAACAAGAGTATATTTAGAATTAGAAAAAGATATTTCAAAAACGAAATTAAATAAGAAAAAAGAAGTTATTAGACAACCTTCAACTATTTATATTCATTATGCAGAAAGTATAGGATTATTATTAATAAATTTTTTAAATGCTGATTTTTCATCTTTTGAATCTGCCTATAATACATTTTTTTATGCCTATGGTTTTGAATTAATAAAAGAATATACACCTTACATATACTCAAAAACTGATGAATGCATAACAGATGTAGAATTTATGAAAATGTTAGAAGATATCTATACTACAAGCCTAGATGATTTATTAGAATGGCAAAATAATTTCAAAAAATGTGTAGATTTTGTCTATAACTTAAATGGAAATGAAGAATTAAAAGAACATAGTACATATTCAAAATTTGTTGCTTATACAATTAAACACAACGAATTTTATACATATTCACAAGATGTAGAGGTTATTTTAGATAATTATATAAACATACATAACTATCATCATAATGAAAGTATAGAAAATCTAATAAAAGGTATAAATGAAAAAAATCCAAAATTAGAATTACATGATGTTTATACAAGTACAAAATTAAGAAGTATTTGTTTTACTATATTAGATCAATTAGTAAGACAAGAAAATTTACCAATTAAAACTTGTCAAATCTGTGGTAGATATTTTATACCAACCTTTAGACAAAATGAAATTTATTGTGATTTGAAAAATGTTGATGGTAGTTCTACTTGTAGAGATAAAGGAGCAAGTGAAACTTATAAAAAAAGTCTTGAAAGTAATCCAGCATTATTGCTTTATAGAAGAACATATCAGCAGAAGGTTATGACAGTATATAGAAACAAGGAAAATAAGCAATTAAAAAAAGATTTTGACAAATGGAAGAAAGAGGCACAAGAGAAAATTAAATTATTCAAAAAAGGCAAACTAGA
>CANOYI010000218.1 GCA_947571515.1 uncultured Clostridium sp.
GACTAATGCTTTTATTGATTTTTTATTTTTAATAATTTGTTATATCTACAAAATACCTAGTCTGTGTTGGAAATCCTGTTTTTTTATAATCTGCTGCATATACTAAAAATGTGACTGAATATACATTTAGAACTTTTCCCTCTATTTGTGAGAAACTATATGGATACATATAATTTTTTCTTACTAAACTTGGACTTTTTTGTATCTTGTATAATTTTTCTCCATTTTTTCCCCATAGGTCTGGATTCCTTTTTGCAATTGTATCTATATCTGCCATTAACCTTTTTGTTTCAGTATCATTATAGATATATTCTTCTGTTATTTTCTCTGCTTTTGCTGGTTCTTTGTTGTTATTCATTTCTGTCTTTTGTACTTCTTGATTTGGTTTTACTTGATTACTTGTTCCTTTGTTCTTTTGTTTTTGATTTCCTGTGTTTGTAGTGGTTGGTTTTGGATTTTCTTTTTTAGTATCATTACCTTTTTTTACTGTATCTGTAGTTTTTTTGTTTTCATTTTCTATAACATTTTCTGAATTGTTAGTTTGTTCTTGATTGCTTATCTCATTTGTTGTTTCTGTGCTAGTATCTTCTATTGCTTCTGCTATTTCTTCAACATTAACATCTTTTCCTTCCTCTAGTATTTCTTCTGTTTCTACTACAGTATCTTGCTTTTGCTCTTTTTGTGTTATGATATTTTTTATGACACCTCCAGAAAATAAAACCGTTACCACACAAACTATAATAATTCTTTGAAACATATAAATCCCTCCTTTAAAATATTGGCTTATTGCCTTATATTTTAAATTTTAGCAAGTTTATATGTTAAAAGTATATTTCAAAAAAAATCTTTTTAAAATTGCATTAAACCTCTTTAGCTTGAACACATAGACGCTTTTCTGGCTGTCCTGTTACACAAGTAATCAATGTAATCATGTTTTCTTCTGTATTTAAAGTAACAGACCAATCTGTATTACTTATTTCTTTTTGACTAGATACTTGATACCTCCTCTCTCCCATATTTGTTGTATATATAATTTCATCTCCCACATCTAAGAGATGTATCCCCTCAAAATAATGAGCAACAGAACTACCTCTGTTATGACTTGCTAAAGCTATATTTCCATCCCATAATGAACTATTTTTAAAATGTCCTATGCTATTGGCAAGTGTTTCTAAATCTATTCCTTCTTTAATTTCTGCTTCTATTTCTAATTTTGGTATTTTTAATTTTCCAATTGTTTCTTCTGTATATGGCAAACTTTCTTGATTTATTTCTTCTAATTCACCATCTTGAATAACTTGACTTTCTTCTGTTTCACTATTATTTTCATTTTCTGGAATAAATGATAATAGTATTTTTGCACTAAATAAACTAATTACCATTATAACTATTATCAAAACATATTTTATAATTTTTGTTTGTTTCATTTCTATCACCTTTACTTTCTACTAAAAAAAGAATTAGTTTTGTCATTTCTAATCCTCTTTCTTTTCTTTAATTTTATATCAAATGTTCTTTTATACAAATCAGCAATATCGCTAAAACTCTTTGGATGTTCAATTACTTCTTTTATTTGACTTGGATAAAAGTTTCCATATACAATGTCATAAATTCCTAATTGTAGAGCAATTTTTGTTTCTTCTTGTTTTTGGTTCTTTAATAATAAAATTACTCTCATATTCATTTGTTTTAATATAAATAAAAATTCTTGTAAATCTCCTTCAACTGCTTGTGGAGATATAATTACTGTTTGATTTTCAAAAGTATTATTCTCAATTAAATAATCACTATAATGTGCAATTATTGAATCTCTTACATTCATTTGAATTTCTTTGTCTATTTCTTCAATTCCTGTATAAATTACAATCATTAAATAAATTCCTCCTTTTTCACTATTTCTAATGGATTAATTAATTCTCCATCTTTTCTTACTGTAAAATGACAATGACATCCTGTTGTTGCTCCATTTGTTGGATTTCCACTTCCATCTTTGTATGGATTATTGGTTACACCATATACATTTTTAGGTCCTACTTTTCCAATAATCTCACCTTTTTTTACTTGCTGTCCTACTGATACGATAAACTCTGGCGAACTATGACAATATGAAAATTTATATTTTCCATCTATGCTTTTAATTGTAATGGTGTAGCCTCCAGCTCCACCCCAACCACAAGATACAACCTCGCCATCCATAATGCAAACTAATTTTGTTCCTTCAGGTGCTGGTATATCTATTCCAGAGTGATTTGTTGATGCTCCTCCGCGTTGGTGCTTTTCTTGGTCCAAATCCACTACTTATTGTATAATGTCCGAACTACAGGCCAATCTGTTTCTTCTGACATTTCTCCACCACCAAAGATTTTTTCTACAAATTCCCATACACTTTGAAAAAAGCCTTTCATTTCATCTTTTTTATAGTCTGTATCATAATAAGCAAGTTCTTTTTTCATATCGACTTTATCTTCGTGATTAAATCCTATATATAAAATATCTGTAATACTACATGCAAAACCTAAAATCAAAATAACTATCATAATAGGAACAATAAACGGTTTTATTAGCATTAGTACAAATCCCATTACTTTTCGTTTTATCTTTTTCTTAATCATTGTTATTGTCCTGTTCTTCTATACTAATTGGATCTATGTCAAGTTTTTGGACACTTTTTTTGAGAATTTTTTTATTTTTTG
>CANOYI010000219.1 GCA_947571515.1 uncultured Clostridium sp.
TGTTTTTGGTGAAAAAATTATATGAAAAACAATAAGAAATTAGCAATCGCAGGAGTATCTGCACTTGGTCTAGCAGCAGTTGGATTTGGAGCTTTCGCATTTTTTAGTGACAGTGCAGAGCAAAATACAGATGGTACAGTAGGTACTGTAGATGTTTCTTCTAAAGGAAATTTAACACTTAGCAATTCAGGGAATATCAACCCTGGCGATGAAGAGCCTGGTAAGGAAAATAGAGATGACACTACCTCTCATGAACTTAATTTTGGCATTACAAATGATGGCACAAAATCTATCGTAACCCGTAACATTATTGATATTATGGTTGATTCACATTACCAGTTAGAAGCTGATGGTTCTCTTTCCACAACAGAAGTTACTGAAGATGGAGTAGTTAATAAGAAATATATTGAGGTTGCAGAAGATGGCAGAGTGAACCTTGATCCTTCTATCTTCCATTTATATGTAAAGACAGGAACAGAAGGTAATTATACAAACACAAAAATTGAAGAAGTTGAAGGACTAAAGACTTCTAATCCTATTATTCTTGTAAAAGGAATGAAAGATGGAAAAGTTGCTTATGTTCCAGTAGCTGACAAAGATACTGTTACAGATGGCAAACTTGTTCTTAGATACATTATTGAAGGAGCTACTCTCGGTGGTACTTTTGGTGACGGAGAAGATGCCGATACTGTTGTTGTAGATAATGATTATGTAAAGGTTACAGCAGGTACAGACGCAAGTAAAAAGGCTAGTGCCGAATACAGATATTTCTTAGGAATGGATTCTGCACAAACTACAAATCCTTCTCTTGACGGCATGGTAAAGAATGACAAATATCAAGGAAGTCATTTAACGATTGACCTTACTGTACAAGCTATGCAATTCAGAAATACAGATGCAGGCGATTATGTAAATGGTGGAGATTGGCAAACAGTTTACACTGACACATTTACAACAGGTGGAACAAAGACTGTAACAGATTAATGATATTCAAATATAAAAGGCTCACATATGTGGGCTTTTTTCTGTTGAAAATAAAAAGTTTACTTAATTGTGAAATAATTAAAATGAAATATTGACATTTTTTAGAATGTGTTATAAACTTTTAATTGTGAAAGATATAATTGTTTTTCACATAATTTTTCATATTTTCACAATATAGATACAAGCCATAGGGTGATGTCCTATGGCTTTTGTTGGTTAATTTAGGAGTTTATTATCATGTCTAAGTTGTTATTAACAATTTTTCTTTTTTCTTGAAAATCTATATAGAATTTTTCAAATTCTCTTATTTCTTCTATTCCATCCTTCAGATATTTGTATAGTTTAGTTAATGCGCTTATTGAAAAAGAGCATGTAAGATCAAAACTAGAACTTCCACCTACAGGATTTCTTATCCTTTTTAAATTAAGTCCATTTTCATTAACTGTTAAATCCATTGTTGAATTTAGTGCATGTGTTTCATAAGAAAGCCCTCCATATATACCTTGGTAATATAGTTCATACCCTGTTTCTTTCATTAATTCATAAAAGTTAGATACATCACTACAAACCTCATACCACTGAATATGTACTTTTTTCCATGGCTTATGTTGCTTTCGGTTTAGATTTTCCTTTTGCTGTATCTTTTCTTCTCTGGCTTTATCCACTATTTGAAATATTTCTTTAGAGCTAATTATTCGTTTGAAAGCTTCCTCTTTTTTCTTAAATAGTCCGTAATCATGATTAAACTGTTCAGTCCCTTTATGTTGTAGCATTAATTTTCCAAATTTAGAGTTTTTATTAAAGTACGTTTTCCCTAATTCTATTTCTTGATAGTGATGTTCTAAAAAATATGCAGCAGCCCTTTTTTCTGTCTCCTCTTTCAAAACAAATTCTAGGCTTACAGTGTTTTCAATTAATGAGCGTAATAAAATTTGCGCTTGATTAAATGAAGAAACAGAAAAAAGCACATTTATAGCATCAAGTTGTTCCATTATTTTTCTAATAAATAAACACATAACTATATCAATAAAATCATCCTGCCTTGAAATGCCATAGGCAATCTCATTTTCTATTTCGCCATATTTAATTATTATAGATGATAATAGATAATTAACCTTTTCAATAGTTGATTTTACGCTTTCATTCTCATCAATGTTAAAAAATAGATCCTTGAAAATTCTTATATAATTAGTATCCATAATTATATCCTCCATATTTTATTATGAGCATATCATATAAAGTATCTGACTGTGATGATTATGCCTACAATAGCGCCCAACACAAAGAAAAATAAGGCGAACAATGCCTTTTTGATTGATTGCCACAGTGAACGCTTAGGAGTCGGTGGAGCAGGACTGGCACATATGTTTCCAAGGGTTGGATTAGTTATTGGCTTTCCAGAAGCATCAAGTGCCACCCCTGTTCTTGGATCGAATCTCCAATCCTTAGAAGGATTGTCAGATTTTCTGTCGCTGGCTAAATCAACAGATTCATCTTTTATGGTATCAAAGTCCTCTACTTTTGCCTGTTTAAAATATTCATATACAGGTTTTGCGCTTGCAGTATCAAATCCTTGTAGCCTGTTACTTGCCCAGAGGTAAGCATCGTCATGGTGGTCTATGTATACTAAAAGCACAGTATTTCCTGATTGTGTGAATATTGCTCTGAAATCCTGAGTTACTCTGGCACTTTTAAAATCAAGTTTTG
>CANOYI010000220.1 GCA_947571515.1 uncultured Clostridium sp.
CGGTTAACACTCACATGCCCGCTTTTGCAGCCATGCGATCTATGGTGCCTCTTTCGAGGCTGATTTTTGAAACAACTAAAACTATAATATGTACTATCTAATATCTCTCAATGTTCTCATTTGTTTTCGCAAGTTCTGTATATCTTTCCACCAGTTTTATAACATCATTTAAAAATTCTTTCTTTAATGATGTCTGTAATTCTTTTATATTTAATAATGGGGTTGCCATAAAAGCTAACGAAAACGATGCATCACTATTAAAATTATCTACAATAATTTTAAGCTTTTTATTTATATATTCTACATCATATGAAGATAGAAAATGAATATGATGCAAAATTTGTGATACATATTCCATATTATCGATATCAAAACTACTTAACAATTTTTTATATTCTTCTTCTGTGCTACTTTGAGCACTAAATCGCGCTTGTACTGAAAGAGAATAGCATTTATGTTTAAGCAAAATCTGCTCGGCTTCATCTTCACATTTTTTTATTAAATCATCATCAATAGTTTTTCCTTTTTCTTTATAATATATTTTTAAAAGATGGTGTATTACAGCATAAGGGAACATATATTCACACTTATGAATCTCTCCATTTATAAACTTTTCTAGCTTTTCTTTTTTATATTCTAAAAGAATAAAGTTGCGAGATCTTTCTGTAATATCTGCCTCTTGATACGGATACCAAACATTTTTTTCTACATCTTGTGGATTTATTTTGTGTTCCTTCAGAAAATTAGGACCTAAATCTTCATTCTGGTTTATGTATGCTATTAAATCCTCTACAGTAATCTTACATGATTCCATTCTTTTTTTTATTTCTTCTATTAGTTCATCATTAATTGGTACCTTCCTTTCCATCAAATCAAAATTAAGTAAAAAAGTTTCTTGCTCCAATTCTTTAGGCTCTGCTATACTTGCAATTTTTTCACAGAATATGTAGTATCCATCTTCAGACTCAGTAATATAATTTGTTATCTTAACCAATTCTTTTTTACTTATTTGCTGAATTTGTCCTTTTTCCAACTTAGAAATATATGCAGGACTTTTTCCGACATAATCCGCAATATCTTTAGCCTTTATTTTATATTGAGTCCTAAGCTCTTTTAGTTGAAGCCCAATAGATTCACTAAGTTTTATTTTTGTTGACATATTTTATTCACCATCTTTTTCAATGTTTATATTTTATATAGTAACATGCTAACCTCGCATGGTCAAGTAATTTATTAAATATATAAAAAGTAAAATAATTAACTAAACTGTTGACATTTATTGGTGTTTATAGTAAATTAATTGTGTGGTGAATGAAGAAAAGTCCGATTTTCATCGGACTTGGAGTATTAACCTCTATCAGTTAATACATAGTGACATATATATTATACCTGATTATAAGGATTTTGCAATACTATTCTGAATTTGTCAATGAAAGGAGAAATGCACAATAGCTAACCATGACATCAGTTCTTTCTTTATCACTTCATTATACATGTAACTATAAATAATGAACAATTTAGAAAGGCGATGTACTATGAATAAAGCTCTTTACGTAACTGATAACAAAGCCCTAATTATTTCTCCCCAAGATATTTCTTCAAGAAAGCAGTACCGTGAAGAATTCAGCGGCAAACTTTATTGTCCAACAGCAGGATGTAATGCACAACTTGATTATGTAGAACTTCCATATTCAGGATATGAAAAAATATTCCGAACACATAAAGGAAGCGAGCACAATAAATCATGTCCATATTGTATTATTCATAAAAATTCTGGTGGACCGACATTTTCCTCCGAAACTTTTTCTCAAGCCATATCAGAGAACCATATTAAATCCATTTTAAAAGGATTATACCAACGTAATACTAACCCAAAGCCATACAGTGCTCCTTCTCACACAAAAAATATATCCAAGCACCGGAATGGAGACTCGCAAAGTATTATGGGACGTGCCATAGCCTCAATAGATCCAAGCGCAGAACCTATTTTAAGCGGAGAACGCGAACCTTCTGTTAGAAAACGGCGATGTCAAGATTTAATCTATGAGGATAACAACCAACTACGCGGTATTGATGGCATAATTGATAGTGCGAATATTGGAAATGATTTCGTTGAGCTTTTGTTTTCTACCAATGGAAATCCTGTATCGCTCCTATTTTATCATGCATTTCGTGATAAAAGTCAGCAGGCATACCAATATATAACCAAATTAGCATATATGCTCAATTCCTCAGACTTAAGTATTCTTGTTTGTTGCTTAGGCATTGTAGAAGTTGAAACAAATAAAACATCCATTCAGATTATGGCACCTGATTATATCACATTTGAAGGATTATCAATTTATAACTATATAACACTTAAAGCATCCTAAGGGGAAGAGTTCATTACGAACTCTTCCCCCTTTCTATTCATAAATCACTTTCAGTCAGAATACGAAATGCAACGCGATCCCGGTTCATATTTCGGTTAACACTCACATGCCCGCTTTTGCAGCCATGCGATCTATGGTGCCTCTTTCAAGGCTGAATCTTTAAACAAAGAAAACCCGCAAACACTGATGTCTACGGGCTTTTTTGACAAGTAAAAAGACATCCGGCGGATGTCTCTCTTACCTTTAACTCCCC
>CANOYI010000221.1 GCA_947571515.1 uncultured Clostridium sp.
TGTCTGTTGTCTTAAACGCAATTTTGAGTTTTCTCCTTATCTGGTTTCACTCATATTGTATGTTACAGCAAATGGGATAAAGTTTATGGATATAACAGATTAAAAAAAGTAATTAATTCTGTAATTAATGTTGCAAACAACTTATAAATATACATAAATAAAACTTATATTCTTGTTGACTATTAAATTTATAAAAAATTAATATAGATTATATAAATAAAATATGCGGAGGAAGTACAAATGAAAAGCTACAAAAATAAAATATGGATAATGTTTTGGTGTATATTAAGTGTTTTGATTTTACTTGTTGGATGTGGCAAACAAGTTGATACTACAAAAAATCAAGAAGACCAAGAGGAAGAGAAACAGTATGCAGACGAAAATTTTATAGATGATATGTCCAGTGGTTTACAAGCAAGATGGAAACAATATGATGAGGACATAGAAAAAGAAGGTTATGAAGATATTCTTGTAAATAGTGAAGAAAATGAACAAATGATGATAAGTTATATAGACGTAGAATTAAAATTCATTGAAAAATATTCTGACGAAAAATTTGAAAATAATAATTTAAAGGAACTTGCAATTAAATATATCAATTTATTAAATCAGCATAAAGATATCTGTAAATATATTACTGTAGATTATTCAAAGTATGAGGAAGAATTAACCTCTGTATTTAACGAAAGAAGTAAAGTTATTTCTCAAATGGTCAATGATTATGGAATGACAGTATCTGAAGATTATCAAAATACACTTGAAGAATTTCTTGTAAATTCAAATCTTGTTGATGAAAGAGAGTCTCAGGAAAGAGCCATAGAGGAGATGCTCAATGCAGTCACATTTGAAATGTTTAATGATGATGGATATGGTCTGAAAACATATCAAGGCATTATTGAAAATACAACAGGAATAGATTTTAACAATATGAGTTTTAATATTAATCTATTAGACGGGGATGGAGTCATTGTAGAGACTACATATGATCAAATTTCTGCTTTTGCAAATGGAGCTAAAGCCAGATTGGAAATTATAACAGATAAAGATTTTTCATTTACGCAGATTAGTGCTAGTTGGTGGGAGTAATTTCTGCATATTTAATAATCGATGGTATGCAATAAAAGGAATACTTGAAGAGTTAATAAAGTGATACAAAAATAGCGAAGGATACTTTATGATTATTGATTATATCGTGTTACGGAGGTTTAAACATGGCACTAATAAAATGTCCAGAATGTGGAAAAGAAATATCTGATAGAGCTGTTGCATGTCCTAATTGTGGATGTCCAATTGAAGAAATTATTTCAAATTTAAGCAAAATAAAAAAAGATTCTTATAGTGATTCAAATAAAAACGAAGAATCAAACAAAGATATAATAATAGAGTCTTCGCAAATATATGCTTCAAATAATGTAGAAACTATGAATGATAATAAAAAAATCACAATATAAAAACTAAAAAGATATTTATATGCATTGCAATTGTTGTATTATTTGGAGTAATATTTGCTGTTATTATAAAAAATAATTTACACTCAAAAAATAGCGTAGGTGGATCTGGTTTTTATAAAGAAGAAAATTATGAATCTATGTCTGAACAGCAAAAGATAGATATTATTACGCAGTTTTTAGGAAGAGAAGTCAATGTGGATAACAATTCTATAACGATGTCTCAGGAGTTAGTAGATTTTTTAGGACATGCTGAATTATTTAAATATTATGGAGTATGTACTACTGGCTATTCTTCAGAAAAAGAATATGGGAAAGCGATTCTTGATGTAGCTGATTGGATTTCAGAAGACATATGTAATGATGAAATGTACAAAAACATTGTAAAACAATTATCAGGACTTTACGGCGAAACAAATATTGATGAAAATGTATCAGATGACCTTCAAGGTGAGTACGTTTGGAGGAATGTAGATGGATACTCATTCATAATATGTGGAAAGAATTCTGATGAAAAGTTAAATATTCGTTGGATAAATGATAGTGATTTTGATAGTTCAAAAAATGACGAACAAAAATCTGCAGAAGAAATAAAGATGTATACCGAGTATGAAGGAAAGTATGATGAAAAAGCAAGTGTTTATGAAAAATATGCCGAGGAATGTTTCTGGGAAGAATTTGAATCATCTAAACAATTATATGTAGACTGCGGAGGGATTTTGGGAGTAAATGTAGATTCAGATTGGTATCTGAGTGCAACTTTTGAATATGATAATAATTATTATTTTTGTTACAATTATTCATATGGTCAAGGTGGTGCTAGAAGTCACATTTTAGTAAAATATGATGTAAAATTACAATATGCTTCAGTTGAGACTCCTCTAGACTGGTTAGAAGCAGATATAAATGCAGCAGAAGCAGAGATTGATAATTAGTATGTGTTGTAAATAAAATATTTGGATGTATGTAAATATACAAGTATTATATTGTCAGTACATAATACCAAAGAGCTTAATATTTCCAGATGTCCTAAGTGTGGCTCCACAGCAATTACTGCTGGGCAAAAGGGGATATACATTGCTTATGAGATTTTTGGTAGTGTAAAATAGTTTGTGTCTTTGGTAAAAAATGGCTTCTTTTTGGCAAG
>CANOYI010000222.1 GCA_947571515.1 uncultured Clostridium sp.
TCTGCTACACCTTTGAAAGTACCACAATTAAAATTTCCAATGTATTTTAATTTCTTTTTTCTTTGTTATTGGGTCTTTTGCTCCAACCTCTATATAATCTATTAAACCCTCAATCATTTCTCTTGTAAGTTCTGTTACATTGACATATTGTTCTAATATCTGTCTTTTAGATTTTAATACTTCTTGCTCGTTGTTAAGTTCTAATAGTTTTGCTTGTTTCTTTGCTAATAGTATTTCAATGCCTTGTTTTTCTCTTTGGAAATCCTCATTAAATTCTATAAACTGTTCTTGACTTATTATTCCATTTACCTTATCAATATATAGATTTTTTATTGTGTTTGATTTTTTATCTATATTTGCTTGGTACTGTGAAATTTCTTTCTGCAACTTTTCTTTATCATTTCTAAATTGGTTTAGTATGACTTTTTCTTCTAACTGGTCTACATTTAAGTATTGCTTTATCAATTCATTTAATTTTTTAAGTACTTCCTTTTTAACTGTGTTTTCTGCCACAAAACTGCCTACACAACTGTTTTTATCTACTTGCCTTGTTGGGCATCGCAAATATCTATCTTCGTGTGATTTACTTGTTTTTAATGTATAACCACAATGCTTACATCTACATTTCTTTGCAAATATTCCAATTTTACCACCACCAAAAGGCTTGAAATTTGCATTGATTTTGCTTTGCACACTATTCCATAAATCTCTATCAATAATTGCTTCGTGTGTTCCTTCAACTCTATTCCATTTGGCTTTTGGTTTAGGTTTATTCTTTTTGCTCTTGTATGATACACTACCATACTTACCTTGCACCATATTACCGAATATACATTTCATTATGTAACATATTATCTATTGAAAAATATTTCCATAGTGTACCTAATTCACTAGGTGGTTTCTTATATGCAACACCTTGTTCAACTTTATATTGGGTAGGGTTAGGTATTCCTCTGTTATTTAATTCTCTTGCTATTGCTGTTTTTCCCATACCTTGATTGTATAAAGAAAATACTTCTCTTACAACTTCTGCTGCAACTGGGTCAATAATTAAATGTCCTTTTTGGTCTGGGTCTTTCTTATAACCATATAATACTAAACCACCAGTATGTTCTCCATTTACTCTTTTAGTTTTTAGTGCTGATTTTATAGTTGCTGATAGTTTTTCAACATAACTTTCGTCCATTATTCCGTTCATTTGCCTCATTAGTGTAGTTCCCTCAACTGCTGTATCTATGTTGTCTGTAATGCTTACAAATCTTACACCCCATTCAAGAAATAAACCATTTATATATTTTTCTACCATTTCAAGTTCCCTTGCAAACCTACTTTGGCTCTTACATAAAATGATATCTATTTCTCTGCATTCTGCAAGTTTTAAAACTTCATTAAATGCTGGTCTGTTTCTATCTGTTCCAGTATAGTCATCATCACTATAAATACCTTGTATTTCCCAATCCTGGTCTTTTGCATATTCTTGTAACATTATTTTTTGATTTTTGATACTCTCGCTATCGTCCTCCTTGTTTTTCTTATTTCTATCTTCTTGCGATAGTCTACAATATATTGCCACCTTTGGCTTTGTTTCGTTCATTTTATATATTTCCTCCTTTAAAGAAAACAATAAAATAAACCAATATTTTGTCCTAGTATATAACAAAACATTGGTTCTTGTAAATTGCTTTCCTTAAATTTATTTATTTACTATTAAGTTTACTATTCTTTGCCATATCTCATTAAATGCTTGTTCTCTTTCTGCTTCACTATTGGAAAGAAATATATTTTTACATTCTATTGTGTCCATTTTGAATACACCTCTTTGTTATAAATCTATTCAATAACCACAAGACATATACATTGTCCTTAAATTATTGATAACATCGGAGTATTCTCAAGTAGTAAAATAACCACTAAACTATTGCTGGCACAATATCATAGGAATTCCACCTCTCGGCTATCTGCCCAGTTGCCCCCAATGTGTGCGATGTCTTACTTATTAAAAATAATAATATTACTAAAAATAAATTTCCACTCAAACTATGGCTAGGTAAATGTATTTACTATTATTCTAATTCTGCTGATTGCCATATCAACTAATAGTAAATATGCTTAATGGTTTTGTATATAATTGTCAATGTACTGCAATTCCTTAATTTAAAGGCATTGTCATAAGTTTTTTAGGCTTACTTATAACTTGATTTCAAATATGCAATAGTATTATGCAAAATAAAAAGGCAACACAAAAAGGTCTTCAATCTTTTAAACTGAAAACCCAATGGTTACCTTACAAATTTATATTTGTTACTAAATTGTATTCTTATTCTGTACTCTATGCAACCAATGGCATATACTGTACATATTTTAATTTTTAATCTTGATATATAATTTATTATATCACCTTTTTTATAAAATGCAATACCTTTTTTAAAAAAATTTTAAAATATTTTTCCTACTATTATATATTATAATTATTTCCCATAAACGGTCAATTATAATACTTAAATAATTATAATATTCAACATTTAACCTTGTAAGTGCTGAAACTATTGATGTTTAAACATATTCAACCTTAATTATAATTA
>CANOYI010000223.1 GCA_947571515.1 uncultured Clostridium sp.
CACGGAGTTCCCGGATATCAAATGGCGCTAAACGTGCGCCGCAGCTAATTAAAATACTTTTTGCTGTCTTGCCAGTGACGTTTTGTAAAGGACTTTTTAATCAATTTCACAAAAAATTCACAATTTAAAAAAGGACTGTCGGGAAATAACTGGTACGCCCGCACTATATTGTTGTTTTTCATTATATCTTGCAACAATATACTGTGGACAAACAGCATTTCTCGACAGCCCTTTTTATAAGCAGTCGAATCAAAATACCAACTAAATTTTATCAAACATTGTTTTATAATACTCTGTACGCTTATTTTTATATTTTTCTATTTTCTTATCAGAACACAAATAAGATATAAAAAAACTGACAAAGCCTGCAGCTATTACAATAATAGCCCAAAACAACCCCAAACTACTCAAAATATTTCCCATACCATTAACAACTTCTGGCTCATAATAAATCATAATAGTAAATAGGGGGCCCTTTCTTTCGATTGCCATAATCGTTAGAAACGACATGATTACAAATACAATAAATGCAATTAACATTTTCATGCCATTTAAAAATTTTATTATTCTAAAATGTTTATTTGTATCAATTCCAACGAGTTTTTGTATTTTAAATTCATCGTCCGCAAGTTTTTGAAGTTCAAAATCCTCCAGTTCCTTTTCCTTGTTTTCATACTTACGTTTTAAGCCATCTAATTCTTGTTGTTCAAATAGTTTTTTATCATCTATAATTTTATCAAAAGCTTTATTAGTTATCTCTTCATAACCATTGTCAATATACTTTACATAATCATCTTTATGCTCAAAAACTTCTTGAACAATTATTTTTTTCAGCTCGTTATCAGTTGTTTTATCAGAAAGGCTCTCTAAAAGTTGATATACATCAATAGTATCTTCTGGCAAATGTGTCCTTAATTCTAAAAATGAACAAAATGCTTTATAGTCGTTAGCTGTTCTTCCTGAAAATCTAAGCATAATCGTTAACCATATACTTGGAAGTACAACTAAAGGAATACCACTATCTTTTTCCAATGACCATCCAATTAGGTTTTGGTCTGCAGAAATAAAAAATTCATTTGTTGTCCATAAATTTATATTCTTATCCTTTTTTCGTAGTCCTTTTAAATACAAATAATTATTAATATCCGTTTGCAAAGAAGCTTGAGATTGCTTTTTCCCAGAATGTTTCTCCTTATAGTCTTTCAGTGATGTAATATAATTTTCAAATTTATCTGCGTTTTTAATACTAAAATCGGGAATATCTACAGGCAAAATCTCATTAAGAACATTTATAACTAACTTCATAAGGTAAGTTTGAAATCCTCTAAAATCATTATAAATGTTCCCATCATAGCTTGACCAATTACAATATATATTATAAAAATCATTTTTTGAATTATCAAATTCACTCAAATCCAAAGGTTCTTGACTGCCAGTGACCGATTTTATCCATTGAACTTTACTTACAATAACTCTTTTTATCTCATCTAAAGTCGCTGTAGTATAACAAAGTGTAACTCCCACCTCTTTGCATTTTTCGACAAAAGATTTAATGGTATTCATTCTTACATCATTATTAATTCCAGCTAATCTAAAAATAATATTCGCATCTAAAATAAATTTTTTTCCCCTAAAAAGCCTATTTGCAAGTATTTCATCTTTTTTTACAGTTAAAGAACAATATACATACCCATAAGATACGATATTATAAACAAATTTATTTTTTTCTTCATCTTCCCAATTCAAAAAAAGATTAATTAATTTAATATCAGATTCACTTTTCTTAAACTGTTCCCCATTTTCTTTTACATTATCAAGTAAGGCTAATATGGAATTTTTATTTGAATTAAAACAAAAATACAAATATTCTTTTAGTAAATCTATTAAATAGTTTTTTGGCACATTCAAATTAAGTTCTTTTATTGCTTGCTGAGTTAACCTTGATATTTTTGAATTGAAATCTTCTTGGTTCGATAACGTCTTTCTATAATCTGGTTTCAAAATATAACCGTGCTCTATATTTTGGATATGCCTTCCTTTTTTTCTTATGGCTGTTTTTATTTCTTCATCAGAGAAGCTCAAATCGAATCTCTTTTTGATTGACTCTGCTATTTCAGCAATAGTTAATCGTCCACCTTTTTCGTCATAAAGTATCTCTTCGATAATTTTTACCAAATTAGTTTCCAATGTCATTGCTGTATTATCTTGAATAATAAAATTCATTCTAAATAAACTTCTTTCATCTTTCATATTCTTTTATTATCCTTATGTACTTTTTATTTTTTTATACTTGATATACTATTCTTATTGCTCAACACACCGAAAACAAAAGATTTGTTTTCATCAGAAACTACTTTCCAATCAAAAATATGGGATTTCTAAAATTCTATCATAAACACGGCAGGTAGTAACCAACCACCTGCCTATTGTTCAATATTTGCTTTACTATTTGTTCAAAATAATCAGAATGTTTTATCAGCTTTCAGTTTTTTCACTTCGTCAAGTGAAAGTCCTGCATATTCCGCAATTTTTTCAAGTGTCAACATTCCATCTGCCAACATT
>CANOYI010000224.1 GCA_947571515.1 uncultured Clostridium sp.
ACTTCCCTATGAAACCAAAGAAGATATGATAGAAACTGTGAAATATTTAAATAAACTTGATATTCAGGGAATTAAAATTCATATGTTACATATTTTAAAAGATACTCCATTAGCAATAATGTATGAGGAAAGGCCTTTTCCACTTCTTAGTAAGAAGGAATATATAGATATTGTAGTCGCACAATTAGAATATTTGCGATCAGAAATTGTTATTCATCGTATTACAGGAGATCCTAAAATAAATGAATTAATAGAACCAGATTGGCTTTTGAAAAAATTTTGTGTGTTAAATGATATCGATAAAGAAATGGTCAAGAGAAATACATATCAAGGGAGAAAAGTAAAGAATGAAAATTAAACACGAACTACCACCTATTTATGAAAAGGATTCCGAAATTTTAATTCTAGGTAGTATTCCTAGTGTAAAATCTAGAGAAGTTGGCTTCTATTATGGACATCCGCAAAATCGTTTTTGGAAAATTCTCGCAATTTTATTTAATGAGGAATTTCCTATTACAACGGATGAGAAAATAACCTTTTTAAAAAAACATAAAATTGCATTATGGGATGTTTTAGCATCTTGTACTATTACGAAGTCTAGTGATGCCTCTATAAAAAATATAAAAACCAATGATATTAATGACATAATACAAAGAAGTAATATCAAAGTAATTTTTACAACTGGTAAAAAAGCATATGATATTTATCAAAAAATGATTTTCCCAAAAACTAATATTGAAGCAAGATATTTACCTAGTAGTTCTGCTGCAAATGCTACATATAGTCTCAATCAGTTAGTAAAAGAATATAGTATTATTAAAAATATAAACGCTTAACCATCTTTATTATATAAAGATGGTTTCAGGCTGTTGACAAAGTGGTATACTCAAAAAGAATATACCGCTTTTTGATTGCCATTTTTATAAAATGAATAGATTTCTGAAAATAGATTAGAATATTGGTAATATTTGGATGTGTTTTCCATCTCCAATTTGCCATTTTCTTTAAATTATGGCACGCAAAAATCATCGTGGCATTTTGCTCATTTTTGAGTAACCCACGAACTCTTGTAAATCGCAATCCGTGGTGTTCTTTGCAATCTCCAAAGGTTCTTTCAATCGTTTCTTTTCTTAAGGGATAATTATCTTTCCATAGTTTCGTATATCTGTTTTCGTTTGCTTGTTCTTTATATTCTTCCCATATATGTCGAGTAATTATTTTCTGACAGTTCTTGCTTTTTGTACATTGATTTCTTAGTGGACAGTTTTTACATTTATCAGGATTTGATTTGTATTGTTTATATCCATTTTTATCTGTAGTACTATATAATAATACTTCATTATTTGGACAGATATAACAATCATAATATTCATCATAAGCATACTCATACTTTTTAAATAATCCCTTCCCAGTCATTGGTCTTTTATATGGCATTAATGGTGTATAACCTGATAGAATAATTTCCCTACATATTGCTGGAGTTACATATCCTGCATCTAAACATATATTTTTAATTTTATCTTTGAATTTTTCATTTAATACTTTATAGGCTTTAAAGAAGGCCACACTATCATGGATATTTCCCGCTGTTGTAGTATTTGATAATACAAACCCATTCTTATCACAAAATGTTTGATGAGTATAGGCAAAGCACTTTTCCTTTTCTCCCTTATGAAAACATCCACTTTCTGGATCTGTTAAACTTTCTTTGATATGTTTCGTTTCAATATTTTCTATGACCTCTCCTGTTTCCTCATCAAACATAATCTCTGTTTTATTTATATCTTTTAAAGGTTTCTTTCTATGATTGATTCTATCTTCGTTAATTTCCTTAAGCATTGCTTCTTCATAGACTTTCTTAACAATTTCTACTTCTACATCCTTATGCTTATTTTTATTGGCATTCGCTTTTTGATGTGTTCCGTCTCCAAAGACTGTTTCCATATCTATAAATCCATATTCTATTGCTTGATTTAATATAGTATCAAATATTTGATTAAATACTTCACTTTCTTTATATCTTCTTATATAGTTTTTACTCCAGGTAGAATA
Organism: uncultured Clostridium sp.; assembly: GCA_947571515.1. Taxonomy (GTDB): domain Bacteria; phylum Bacillota; class Clostridia; order TANB77; family CAG-508; genus CAG-269. The sequence continues at coordinate 2,053 of CANOYI010000224.1, forward strand.
GTTTGGTATATCATCATATATGGATAATCCTAAAAACCATCGATATGCCACATTTACCTTGCATTCCTCACATGTCCTTCTCATTGAATTTATTCCAAATATAATGTTTATAAATATCAACTTAAAAAGTACCACTGGTGGAATACTTGGTCTTCCTCCTATACTATATAGATCTTTTACTAATTCGTCTATAAAAGTGAAATTTATACAGTTATCCAGTTTTCTTACCAAATGTTCCTTGGGTACTAATTCTTCTAATGTACTTAATATCATACAATCATTTTTATGTGTTTGTTTTGTCATTGCCATTTTTCTTTCCTCCTATATTAACCACTTATATTATCTCATATTTCTATTAAAAAAGCGAGATTGGCAATGTCTTTTTTGGTTAATATAGAACATTTTTCTCGCATTTTTATTATATAACAATTTATTAAAAATAAAAAGACTATTAACAAATTTTACTTTGTCAACAGCCTGAAAA
>CANOYI010000225.1 GCA_947571515.1 uncultured Clostridium sp.
GAAACATATTATTTGTTAATTTCATATAAATTAAGTCTGGATATAATGTTTTTATCCTTTCTGTTTTTCCTATTCCAGATGGTCCTCTTAATAATACTGATTCTCCTGCCTCAATCCAATTTTGTATTATTTCAGTGTCTGTCATTTTCTCTCTATCATCCATTTTTGTTTTGTCTGGGTTTAATTTTTGTAATCTAGATTTTCTTGGCTTAAAATCTACTGTTTCTTCTATTTGTTCACCTAAAGTTATTGTACCTCTTGATTGTTCCAAATCTCTAGCCAAATATCTATCCATAAATGTTTTTATATCTGTTTTATCGAAATCTCTTGTATGATAATTTCTTTCTTTATTAAATTGAACTCCTGCAAATATTAGTTTTTCAGTTATCATCATTCGAGATTTTTCATCTACTATCCATTTAACTGGTTGTACTTCTATCCACACATCATCGCCATCTTTATACTGTTCTCCATTTGAAAGTGTAAAGTTACCTCCATCATAATATGAATTTGTTTTAACTCTCACATATCTTTTTCCATTGTACTCATATTCTTGATGAGTTTGTGGCTCAAATGGTGTTTCATATTCAGTGTATCGAGTCGAATCTGTTGTATAGCTGTTCCTCGTTTTTGGAAGTCTACCACTTTTATATTCTCTTTCTAATCTTTCTTGCATATCTTTTGATACTGCTTTTTGTGGATAATATCCATACTCTACTTCAATGATACCATCTCTTCCTCTTTTCCCACTCTCTCCGTTCGTGGGGATATTAGAGATTGATGAGAACGGTAAAGCTGGGCGAGCCCCACCAGTGCGTTCGTCAACAACGTCGCAGTCCCTATTACCATCATCGTTAACCACGCGCGCGTCATTATCTCCGTCATCTGACTTTGTCCAATACCATCCCGTTCTTCCCTCTAAAGAACTATCATTATCTACATGATAATCAGAAACCCATCCACCAAGCAATACTGAAAAATCTGTTATGGCTGCTTGTGTCCCTCTTTTTTCTAATATATCTAATTTATCATTACCAAAGCATTGTTCTTCGGTTAAAAAAGTAAAATTGCTCATATACTACTCCTTATAATCTTAACAATATCTGTAACTTAAAATGCAACTACACAAAAATGATAAAGTTCCTGTGATATTCTTTTTAAACTTTCCCTATCTTTAACAGTTAAAACTATAATCATATTTTCTGGTAATTTGTATCCATTAAATTCTCTATCTTTAACAATTTGATAATACTTGTCTTGTAAATTATCATTTAATTTATCAATTCCAGTTATAATAAGGTAATTAGTTTCTTCTTTATTAGAGATATTTTCTTTAAATGTTGTAAGCAATTCACTATCATTAGAATCAGCATTTACAATAATTTTTGAATCTAATTCTTTATAATCTTCATTTGGAATTACAACACAAGTGGCTCTACATCCTTTTTGTAATTCTATCAATTCTTTATTAATCATATTAAATTTTATCTCCTTTCGTAATACTGAAAAAACTCAATATTTTATTAATAAATTTCTTAAATATATTTTCTTTTTTATATTCCACTATATTTTTTTCCATCACATTTTCACTTTGAATTATTCTATGTTCTTGATTTTCTTTTTTATTTTTAAAAATATCATTTACATTATATGTTTCTTTTATCTTTTCTCTTTTGATATTATTCTCATGTATTATATTTTTATATTTTTCGTGTTCCTCTTTATTACACCACCATGTAATATATATAAACCCTAAAAGTTCTCTAGTTTGCTTTCTTAAATTGAAACCATTAATAGGTTGTTCATAATTAAATTTAACTTTATAACTTTTACTTGAAATATTAGTTAAAAATTTTATAAAACTTTGTGGTATTCTTGCAACATCTTCTCTATTTGTATGATTTAATATGTCTAATACTTCAACTGCTGCTTCACTATATTCAACTTCTCTCATTGTCTTCACTCCTAACTTCTTCTTTAGAATCTCTTGTTAAATATTCACTATACATTTGTCCTATATCTGTATATTTAGCTATTCCATCTACTACATACTCTTTTGTTTCTTTTCCAGTATGTAATGATAAAGACATTTCTTGTAGTTCGCTTATTTTTTCCATTTTTCTTTCATCATTTCCAGCCCAATAGATATCAAATACTTCCAAATATTCTGGATCACAATGCTTTCTTATAAATTCTCTACAAGATTCAACTTGTGTTTCATCTGCTGTTATCAATGCTGTCATATAAGCAAACCTTTCACTTATATCTCTTGGTAAATCTGCTTGTGTATATCCTTCTCCCATTCCCTTTGTTACTTCTTCTGGTGTTAATGTTGGAAGATTATAAAAATCAAAAAATTCTGCTGACCATTCTTCTCTAAGTTTTGAGTTTATTGACCTTTGTATGATATCTTCAACATCTTTTCCTTCATATTTTCCTTGCTCTAAATTTCTCTCAAAATTATATAATGTATTTGAAATTGATGTCCAACCACGAGGATCGTTTGTTC
>CANOYI010000226.1 GCA_947571515.1 uncultured Clostridium sp.
TACATTGTAGGCTAAGTATTAAACGCCTTGCCATATTACTATGGTAGGTTTTCTAATACTCGCCCCCGAACCGCACGTACAACTCTCGCTGTATACGGCTCTCCATTTATCATAATCTACATTTTGCTTGTAATAAGTCTATGACACTCATTACAAACTATTAAAGTTTTTCTATTTTTATTTATCATTAGTCTTTCCCATTCAAATTTATTGTTCAAATCTTTTAGACTGGCTACTTGATGAACTTTAACATCTGTGTATTCCTTTCCACATAGTTCACATTTTTGTTTCTTAAATCTTTTATATAATTCTTTTGGTTTATATAGTTCAGCATAATCTGGAATTATATCTTCATTAGCTTTCATAAGTCTTCTAGATTTTGTAAATCCACTATTATAAAAAGTTGCATATTTAGTTCCTGTTTTTGTTTCATAAGGTACACTAAAAATACCATTTCTAGTAAATTTTAATTTTGCTTTTGTCATTGTAATTCTATATTTCAAAGCAAGTGTTTTACACATACTATATTCAGCTATATAATAGTATTTATTTAATACAGATACATTATTTGCTAACTTATAATAATTATATAAACCTCTTATTTGTTCATTATATCTCATTACAATTTCATTTGGTTTTAAAAATGCTAGTTCTGCTCTTTCTAATGGTTTCCATTTTTCTTTCTGTCCCTTTACGTTAATAATTTTAAGCATATTATATTGTTTTAGTTTATTAACCCATTTTTCTTTTGGAACATAAAGTTTAACTCTTCCATTGAATACTCTGCATTGTCCTCTTGATGTCTTTCTAGTTTTCGTGTCTTGACAAATTGTAATTTCATAACTTAAAAATTTTGCATTATCCTTACCACTTGTTATTAAAGTCTTTTCGTCTGATAATTCTAATTTTAATTCATTTAATAAAAATTCTTTAATATCTTGTTTTACTTTTGTTGCATCTTCTTTACTTCCTATAATTCCAATTAGAAAATCATCACAATATCTAGTGTATTGTATCTTTCTATAATTTTTATCCATAGGGTCTTTACTAGGTACAGAAAGACTATCCTTTTTAAGTTTTTGTAAATGGTTTTTAGCATTTTGTTTTTCAATATTGGTCATTTTGTCCCAATTTTTCTTGCACTTTTCATTGAATAGTTGATATCTTCCTTGAAATTTTCCATACTCTGTATTAAATCTCCTCTGATTTCCTTTGTCAAAACTGTTTTTGTATTTCTCAATGAATTTATCAAACTTGTCTAAATAAATATTTGCTAGTATAGGACTAAATCCTGAGCCTTGTGCTACTCCTGAATAAGTTGCATTATATTTCCAATTTTCCATATATCCAGATTTTAGAAATTTCCAGACTAATTCTATAAAAGCTTCATCTTTAATTCGTTCTCTTAATATATTCACAAGTATATGGTGATCTATATTATCGAAATAGCCTTTAATATCTCCCTCTACAAACCATTTTACACCTGTGAATGTACTTTGTATTTGTTGCAGAGCTGTATGACAGCTTTTATCGTGTCTAAATCCATGTGAACGTTTTGAAAAAGTTGGTTCATAAATACTTTCTAATATCATTCTTATAACTTCTTGCACTAATTTATCTGCTGAAGATGATATTCCAAGTGGTCTTTTCTTTCCATTTTTCTTTGGGATATATACTCTTTTGACTGGATTTGGTTGATAAGTATGATTTTTAATTTGCATAATTAAATTTTCTACTACATCTTTACCAAAACCGTCTAACGTCATTCCATCTATACCAGAGGTCATAGCTCCTGTATTGGCATAGATGTTTTGATACGCTTGAAGATAAAATTCGGGATTATATAAATTTCTATATAATCTTTCATATTTGTAATTATCTTCTTTTGAATGTTTTTGTAGATTTTCCAAAATAATCTTTGGACTTCTCATAGTGTCTCACACACCTTTCCTTAATATATTTTGAATTGATAAACTGCTTTCCTTCGCCTTGTAAATGGCTTTCCCATTCTCTGACTACTACGAAAGCTCCGTAACCATATTGAATATTCAAGCACAACTTGCTATAGCTTAAATTCAAGCATTTCAACTTAGGTTATCACCGTTTAGTAATCATTAAAACTAGCTTGTCTTATTGTCGGATACGACTTTCATCATTTTCCACTTATTGTGGCTGGGAAGTATTAGGATATGGTGTATATGCAGTTCGCTAAACTCTACATATACCTTAATACTACTTAACGTAAATAATCATCTTCCGTTAAGGCTGACGATAAAGCCCCTTTGACTATCGTTCAAGTAATCCAACTTTTATCCTCATATAAGACATTTTATCTTGATGTCCGTTCATAGCCTGATGATTGGCTAAATAACACCGTTACCGATATGCTACACTCCCCATTGGGTTTTCCCTTTGGATAAATCGGTTGATAATAGGCAATTCCATATCTTACCTAATGTTGTGCCAACAACATATTTTTAATGACCCCTTACGGTCGCACTGCGAACTC
>CANOYI010000227.1 GCA_947571515.1 uncultured Clostridium sp.
TCTTGCCAAAAAGAAGCCATTTTTTACCAAAGACACAAACTATTTTACACTACCTTGTCAAACTGTTGTCACGAAGGCTTTTCGCCTTACAAGAATCCAGTATTTATGCGGCTTCCAGCCGTTTCTGATACTACTCGAACTCCTCGGCGGATAGCTTGAACTGACTGTTTTTCCCTCATTTCTCAAGCATTTATTATCCATATTCTTTAAAAATCGCTTTTATATTTGTACCAGTCAAAGTTTTTAGAGCCAAAATAGAGCCAATTTTTATAACAATAACAACATTTCGTCTTTTGCGCTGTTTTCTGTTATACTATCCCTCTTTCTCTTCTGTTCCGACATCCATCTCCCTATCCTTTCTAGCAAACTATCAACCTCACAGTACTCATAAAGCAATTTTAGAATCTCACTTTTTTTACTCTCTGGTTCTATTCTTGCCAAATCTTCAATCTCAATTTCATTTTTTTCTCGGAAAAAACCATGTTGCTCCTTTAATAACATAATGATTTTCTCGCCCAATACTTTATCCTGGTGTCTCTCCACACAATATAACTCATCAAAAAGCAAAATAATATTTCTCTCATAAGGGATATCCATATGTTCGGCAGAATTAATACCTCTATATAATATATTATTATGAACCGATAAACTTTGATAAGCAGTTTTAAAAAAAGCAAATTGAGGAGAATCATTATTTTTAAGATTATTCAGAACATCTTCTAACCCCGTTTCCAATACATTAATATTAAAACGTTCCCCTTCTAATCTATATAACATATGAAAAAAATCTTCACGAAAAAGATGTCTTTTATCCATTTCCTTTTTCAAAAAAATTTTTTGCTGTTCGTCTGTAACATGTGTTGCAGTATAATAAGCTGCAAAATATGTTTGAAAAGAACGATGTGCAAACTTATATTTATTTCCTTCATCAACTATCAAACATACTATGTCTTTAATATCATCAAAAAACAGTTCTGGTCTATCTATAGAAGATACCAAATTCAGTCTTTTTATCCCTCTTTCAATGTACTTACAGATTTCCTCCTTGCTAAACTCATATTGTTGAGAAAAATATGACTGAAAACAAAAATAAGCAAATAAATCTTTAAATTCCCGTTCTCCAACTTTTTTACATTTATATTCTCGATTAAATAATCCTTCTTTATTTGCGTCATGTCTCTTATATAAAGCATCATATGCACTATCATAAAAATTCGTTAAATGTTCAGGAATCATATTATTATCTATAAACGTAATATACATCATCGTTAACAACAAAGGATTTGATGCGAAATCCTCATGCTTATCATATAACTCACATTCTAATAAATTTGCAAATTCAAATATTTTCTCATCATTTTTTCCAATTTTTTTTACTAATTCAATCGCCTGATTTTTTTCTAATGGACATGCTTTCAATAAAGTATATGTTTCTAATTCATGAAAACTTACTCCCTCTTCTCTTGAAGAAACAATATAACCATTATCTGGATATTTCTTGCTTATTTCTTGTATTAGTTGCATTGCCTTTTCACGATATTCTTCTTTTACTTCATCTAATCCATCAAATAAAAATAAATATTTACCTGACCTCAAACTATATTCAAACTGCTCTTGATTCAGTTTTACATCAAAACTTTCTATGCAATAATGAATTAAATTAAACAGCGCATTTTCCTCCTTAATGTCACCAATTTTCCTTAATTCAACCAGAACAGGTATATATTCACCTCTATGATGTGTATTCAAAAATAAATGCCGCATCATCATTGATTTGCCCGTTCCACCGCTACCTGTAATGACAATATTATTACTGATTTTCATAACATTATCAACTATTGTCATGGGGATTTTTTTCTTCTTATATTTTACAAATACATCTACATATATTCCATCTGTTCCCTCTAGCACCCTAGGTTCAGATAAATCTGCCAAAGTTTTTACTTTATTATATCTTATTTCAGAATTTCTAAGGTATGCCCTAAACGCACTACCTGTTGCTACACTTGCTTTTCCATATTTATTTTTAATAAAATTTAAAATCGCATTCAAGGCTCTTTCACTAACATTTTCAGCCGTTTTCTTCATCACATTCTGTTCAATTTCCACAAATGAGACTTTATCATTCGCTCCTGACATAATTAATTCCTTTCTGCTTAATAATACCATATTTACTTTACGCAAACATATGAAATTAAAGCCAAATTATTTACACTACTAAAAAATCAGGTTGATATTACCTCCCCCTATGCTTCTCTTTCCTTTTCTGCTGTCTCAGTTCAAACTGCCGCTGTTTCTCTGCTTCCTGCCGTTCCCGGCTCATAGTCTTGCGTTCAGTTTTCAACTGCTCCTGCTGTAATTTCAAAGCCTGTTGTGATTTTGTTCCTATTCCGTTATTCTGTACCTGTTTCCGCACTTCACGCTGTACCCGTTTAGGATTGCGACCAGCTTCTTTTACATCAGTTGCCACAGCCGGACTAAATCGTAACCGATAGTAATTTT